>JACCSN010000255.1 GCA_013812985.1 Hyphomicrobiales bacterium
GTCGAGATGGAAGGCGTGGCGGTCGTCCTCGCTCATCGCCTCCACCGCGACGCAGGGCACTTCGGACAGGCCCATCGCCTTGGCTGCTTCCACACGCCCCTGCCCGGCGAGCACCACGCCCAAGCGGTCGACCAGTATCGGTGTGATGAAGCCGCGCGCCCGAATGCCCAAGGAGAGCTTGTGAATCCTCTCCTCGGGCGTGGCCGCTTCGCCCCGCGCCTCCATCTTGAGGGAATCGATTGGCCGAGACCCGACATCGCCAATCGGCGGAGCGCCCCTGGACAGATCGGCGGGTGCGGCAGCCATGGTCCCTTTCGCTCGCTGAGGCGCCAGGCCACGCCGCCATTCGGACAGCCGTGTTTGGCTATTTAACCTGCTCAGCTGCGTTAGACAGCATTCGCGAAGTGGTCGTCATGTCCCAAATAGGACATGCTGGAGGGGCCGGGGCGCCCGGCCGCGACAGGGCTGAACAAGGCAAGGCTCGGACTGCGATCCGTCAGACGCTCAACCTGACAGGCAGCGACCTTCCTGAGCACGCAGCCGATTGTGGATGTCCACGGCGGTGATCTCGCCCTGCGCCATCGCGACGCCCAGCTGGTTCAGGCCGGTCACGATGTCACCCGCCGCATAGCATGTGTCGATCGAGGTGCGCTGGTGCGGGTCGGTCCGGATGCGGTCGTCGCTCTCAAGCAGGACCCCCATGGTCGCGGCGAGATCGGCGCGCGGATGCGTGCCGAGCGCGGAATAGATCGTGTCGGAGCTGAGGGAGACCCCGTCGGCGAAGATCAGCCGGCATATGTGCTCGCCTTCCAGGGTGATCTCGGCCACCGGCGTTTCGATGGCGCGGATCCCGGCTTCTTCCATCCGGCGCCGGTCGGCTTCGCCCAAATCCAGCTTCTCGCCGAGAGTAACGAGCGTGATGTCGGCGGTGTAGTTGCGCAAGCACAACGCCTCCCCGAGCCCCTTTGCGCCTTGCCCGATGACGACGAGCTTGCGGTCGATCATCTCGTAGCCGTCGCAGATCGGGCATTGCCGGACGAGCCCTCGCCTGACGGCGTCCAAAGCATTCGGAAGTGGGGGCTCCTTGTCGACCACGCCTGTCGCGAGCAGTACATACGGCGCTCGCAGCGTTGTTCCGTCCACGGTGGCCGAGAAACTTTCATCGGCCTCCCGGTGCAGCGATTCGACCGAACCCTTGCGCACGCCTAAGCCGAAGCCCGCTAGTTGCGCCCGCATGCGCTCCAGAAGGTCCAGGCCGTTGATGCCCTCCGGAAACGCCGGATGGTTATGTGAGCGCGGGATCCATGCGGCGCGGCTCTGCCCGGCGTCCACCAGCACGAAACGCCGCCGGAACCGCGCGAGATAGATCGCCGCGGTCAGGCCCCCAGGGCCGCCGCCGACGATGATGCAGTCAAGCGGCGCGTCGCCGCTGGGTGCTTCGGTCTTGATCATGTCCGGAAAGGTCCACGCCCAAACGGATGACGGTGCTTGGGCCCGATAGGAACCTGAACTCCGCACAGCGGTTCCATTGCCGTCTCGATTTGCTCTTCCGGTTCCCCCGATTTGCCCGAGAATCGAATCGCGGCTCGTGCCGATGAGCCTGGAACCTCGAAACCGCTGCCACCTTCATTGTGTCGCAGGCTTTGTATTTCTTCCCGGAGGACCACGATTGGCTGAAAAGACCCACTCGATGAACGGCGGCTCCCGCGCCCGGAGCGGCCCGACCATCGCGCCGCCTGACCCAGCCGGGCTCGCTCCGGTCCTGCATCGCAATGTTGAGGCGCTGAAGCTGCGGCGACAGAAAGACGACTTGCGAGCGACGGGTCAGGAACGCCTTGCCGAACTGATTACCCGCTTCACCGGCAGCATGACCTTCGTCTATCTGCATCTGGCCCTGTTCGGGTTTTGGATCGTCGCCAATCTGGGCTGGGTCCCGGGCGTGCCAAGCTGGGATCCCTCCTTCGTCGTCCTGGCGATGATCGCCTCGGTGGAGGCGATCTTCCTATCGACATTCGTCCTCATCAGCCAGAACCGCATGGCGGCCGCGGCCGACAAGCGGGCGGATCTCGA
>JACCSN010000287.1 GCA_013812985.1 Hyphomicrobiales bacterium
CCAGCGCCTTGCGGCCGCTCAGGTCGAAGATCGAGACATCGGCTGCCATGCTCGTTCGCGCGCCCGGCCGCCTCAGGACGCTTTCACGTATTTCCGCCACGAATGTCCCTGCCGGAAGCCGAGCATGTCGCGCGCCTTGCGGTTGGACAGAAGCGTCTCGAAATCGCCGACCTCGCGCTTCACCGGCACGTTCGGATAGAAGCGCTCCAGGAGCTCAGCCGTCGGCAGATCCGATGACGTGTCGTCATTGGCCGCGTTGAAGACCTGGTATCCGAGCCCGTCGGTCTCGATCGCCAGCCGGGTGATCTCGCCGAGGTCGCGCGCGTCGATATAGCTCCAGAAAATCTTCTTGCGGAAACCCGGATCGGAGAACCATTTCGGGAACAGCTCGTATTCGTGCGGCTCGATGACGTTGCCGATCCGCAGCGCGTAGATGTCGGCGCCGCTTCTGAGCGCGAAGGCCCGCGCCATCTTCTCGTTCAGAACCTTCGACAGCGCGTAGCTGTCCATCGGATTGACGTCATACTCCTCGTCCAGCGGCAGATAATCCGGCTCGCGCGGCTCATCTGCGAAGACGATGCCGTAGGTCGTCTCGCTCGAAGCGATGACGATCTTGCGGATGCCGAGCTTCACGGCCGCGTCGATGACGTTGTAGGTGCCCATGACGTTGATGCGGAACAGCTCGTTGTCCGGCGTGATCATGATGCGCGGGATCGCTGCGTAATGCACCACCGCATCCACCGGCTGCGGCGCCAGCGACGGGTCGAACTCGTGCATGGCGAAGGTGCTCGACAGCGCGTTGAACACCTGGCCCGCATCGGTGATGTCGGTGATCAGCGTCCGCACCTTCGGGTTGTCGAGCGGCTTCATGTCCAGGTTCAGCACCTGGTAGCCGTGCTCCACCAGGTGCTGGATGGCGTGGCGGCCGGCCTTGCCGCTGCCGCCGGTGAACATGATGCGCTTTGTCATCGATGAATTCCTCGCCGGATTGCGTCGGGGCGCCGGCTAGCCCGTTTTCCCGGAAGCCAGCATCCGGTGCTTGGCCCGCTCCACATGCCGCCAGCAGGCCCCGTGAGCGCGATCGATGTCGCCGGAGGCCAGCGCGTTGACGATCTCGCGATGCTCCCGGTTGGAAACGGCGAGCCCGCCGCCCTGGACAAGGCTGCGCGCCCGGAAAAGGTGCAGCTTCTTCACCATGGCTCGGTACTCACCCGCCAACGTGCGGTTGCCGGCGCGCTCGACGATGTCTTCGTGAAAGGCGAGATTGAGCGGGTAATAAGTGTCGAAATCACGCCGTTCCGCGGCTTCGTCCATGCTTTGCAGCTGACCGGCGAGGTCGTCTAGGATAGCATCGTCCATCCGGGCCGCCAGCAGCCGGCCGGCAAGGCCGAACAGCGCCGAGCGCAGGTCGTAAATCTCGACGGCCTCCTCCAGCGACAGACGCCGGATGAAGACGCCGCGATTGCGGATGACCTCGACGAGCCCCTTGCCTTCCAGGCTGCGCGTCGCCTCGCGGATCGGCCCGCGGCTGGTGCCGAAGCGCTTGGCGAGGTGGATCTCGTTGATGCGGTCGCCGGGCGGCAAGTCGCCGGACAGAATCAGCGCCTCGATCTCGCGCTCCAGCACGCTGGTCAGCGATACGGTGCGTAGGATCCGTAGATCGTCCGAGCTTTCGGCAGGCTGTTCCATGTCGTTCCTCTCGCCGGCGAGGCGCCAGCGCCGTAGCCCGGATGAAGCGAAGCGCAGTCCGGGTCGAACCCGCAAAGTCCGGCATAAGGGAAATATCCGCGTTGGCAAACGCGGTCTTCACTGTCCCGATCGGCCGATTGAAGTCGACCGGGTTTCTCGTATGCACCAGATCCCGGATTTCGCTGCCGCTCCATCCGGGCTACGCGGCAATGCCTGCCAGAATTCCCTCCACCATGTCGCGCTGTCGGCCCGTTCCGCGGATGTCCGGCGTGCGCGTCGCCGGATCGGCGAGCGCCGCTTCGATCCCTCGGCCCATGAGCCTGGAGGCCTCGACCGCTTGCGATATTCCGTGACGCTGGCCGAGCCATTCGATGAGCATGCGCGTCGATTCGATCATCGCGTAGGGATTGGCCTTTCCCGTCCCGGCGATGTCCGGCGCCGAGCCGTGGGTGGCCTGCGCCATGGCGATGTCGCCGCGGCCGATGCACAGGCCCGGCGCCATGCCGAGGCCGCCGACCAGGCCCGCCGCCTCGTCGGTCAGGATGTCGCCGAACATGTTGGTGGTGACGATCGTGTCGAAGCGTTGCGGGTCGCGGATGAGCCGCATGGCCATGGTGTCGACGATCACCTCGTTCACCTCGACGTCCGGAAACGCCTCGGCGGCGCGCTTGCACTCCTCCACGAACATGCCGCAGCCGAGCTTGAATACCGTGTTCTTGTGCACGATGGTCAGCTTCTTGCGGCGCGCCTCTG
>JACCSN010000294.1 GCA_013812985.1 Hyphomicrobiales bacterium
GTCGAGAGGATACTCGGGGAATCACCGCATCGCGTCCGCTTTACAGCGTTGAACCAGCGCCTGGCCGGCGCGCCGCTGGAGCCGCGCAGCGCCACGGCGGCGTTCGACGCCGCGACCGGCCGCTACACGCTCCGCTGCGGCTCGCAGGGCGCTGGCGCGTTGCGCGGCCAGATCGCCAGCGCAATGGGCGTCGAGGCGGGCCTTATCCGCGTGCTCACCGATGATGTCGGCGGAGGTTTTGGGCTGAAGACGCCGGGCTACCCGGAATATCCGGCGCTCCTCGTCGCGGCCCGGAAGCTCGGCCGCGCCGTCCATTGGCGATCGAGCCGGTCGGAATCGTTCATGAGCGACAATCAGGGGCGCGACAATGTTGTGACCGCCGAACTGGCGCTTGACGATGACGGCCGCTTCCTGGCGCTCAAGGTCCGGTCGATCGCCAATATGGGCGCGTTCCTCTCGGCCCAGGGCGCGCATATCGCGACGGGCAATTTCGCCCGCTGCCTGCCCACCGTTTACGACATCCCGAAGGTCGATGTCGGCGTCCGTTGCGTCTTCACCAACACGCTGCCGACAGGGCCGTATCGCGGGGCGGGGCGGCCGGAGGCCAACTATGTCCTGGAGCGGCTCATCGAGCAGGCCGCCCGCGAGACCGGCATCGATCCGGTCGCGCTGCGCCGGCGCAACCTGGTCCCTCCCGGCGCCATGCCGAAGCGGACCGCGGTCGGCACGACGGTCGATAGCGGCGAGTTCGCGGCCGTCCTGGACAGGGCTCTCGAGCTGTCGCGCTATCGCTCCTTCTCCGAGCGCCGCGCGAAAAGCGCCGCGGACGGGAAGCTGCGCGGGATCGGCGTCTCCTGCTTTCTGGAACATGCGGGGGCAATGGGCGAGGAGAGCGCGGAGATCGTCTTCGCCGAAGGCGGCCGGCTCCAGCTGCGTCTCGGCGTTCAATCCAACGGGCAGGGGCACGCCACCGTGTTCCGCGACCTGCTGGCCGGGCGGCTCGGGATTCCCGCCGAAGCCGTCGAGGTCCGGGAGGGTGATTCGGATTTCGACCTGAAGGGCGGCCCGTCGGTCGCCTCGCGCTCGGCGATGACGGTCGGCGCGGCGGTGGCGGAAGCGGTCGAGCTGTTGATCGGCAAAGGGCGTCGCATGGCGGCGGATGCGCTGGAGGCGGCGGAGGCGGACATCGTCTACCGCCAAGGCGCCTTCGAGGTGGCCGGCACCGACCGACGCGTTGCGCTCCTCGCGCTGGCCGGCCGCGCGGCTCGGATGCGGGCGCCCGGCAAGATGGCGGAGAGCCTCGACACGCGGGCGACGACAGACGTCCCGCAAAGCTTCCCAAACGGCTGCCACGTCGCGGAAGTCGAGATCGATCCGGAGACAGGGCGCGTCGAGGTCGTCGCCTATACGGCGATCGACGATTGCGGGACGGTGCTGAACCACGCGCTGGTCGAGGGTCAGTTGCTGGGCGGGCTGGCCCAGGGGCTTGGCCAGGCGCTCATGGAGGAGGTCGTCTATGACGGCGAAACCGGCCAGCTCGTCACCGGCACGTTCAACGACTACGCCATGCCGCGGGCCGAGCAGATGCCGCCGGTCGCGGCGGCGGAGCATCCGGTCTTCTGCCGCACCAATCCGCTCGGCGTTAAGGGAGTCGGCGAGGCGGGGACGACGGGATCGATCGCGGCGATCATGAACGCCATCGCCGATGCGGTTCCAGGCGGCCGGGGCGCCGGCCTCCAGATGCCGGCGACGGCGGAGAAGATTTGGCGGGCATGCCGGGGCGAGAGAGTGCCGGGCGGATCGGCATGACGCGAAGCTGCGATCAAGCAAACCGCCTCGGATCAGGCCTGCTCCGGACAGCCTTTGACGGCCGGAGCCAGTGCTGATGATTTACCATCCAACTTAGGGTTAAAATCCAGTATCGTTTTACAGACGAATTTAGCTCGGTATTCTGGCCACCTCTTAAGGAGGATGCCATGAAAATTCTAGCTTCTGTTCTTTCCCTTGCTTTGCTCGCCGGTATTTCGACTGTCTCGATCGCTTCGGCGGAGGACTGTGGCTGCGGCGGCTACACCCCGCCGAAGGTCCACAAGATCAAGTCGAACGCCGGCGTGGGCAACGGCTCTGAAGTCAACGAAGACTTTACGGGCCCGACGGAGGACGGCGACGTGGATCCCGGCAATTCCTTCGCGAACAATCAGGCCGCCAAGAACGTCGGCAAGCCGAACAGCCCGCGGGCCGGCGACGTCAACATGATCCCCTGACGGTTTTCAGCCTGTTGCGAATGGCGGAGCAGCTTCCGGAAACGGCGGCTGCTTTCGCCGTTCGACTCCTCAATGGCGGCGCAATTGCCGCAGCCAGAAATCGCCCTCGCCCGGCTGGGATGCCGACGGCGGCGCAAACGCCGTCAAGGCCGGCGCGGCCGACGCGCCTGAGGAGCGCGGCGCGGGCGTTGCGCGCGGGCCGGTTTCCGGCGAGACGTTCTCATAAATCACATCCGCCGGGATGATATCATCCGAGG
>JACCSN010000313.1 GCA_013812985.1 Hyphomicrobiales bacterium
CCCATTTCTTCAACCACCAGACGCATCATCGCGGCCAGGTCCACGGGATGCTGACGGGTATCGGTGGGCGCGACGCGGCGCCGTCGCTCGATTTGATCCAGTTCCAGCGGGAGACCGGCGTTGGACTCGCGTGAGGCTGTCACATGTGCTGTCGAAGTCACGTCCGCCGCCCAATATCCTTTTCCTTCATGATCCGCCGCGCCATCCGACCGAAACTTCGCGCGCCGGCGCGGCGTTCGCGCACGCTTGCGGAGTTTCGCGCGTCCTCCGCCAGCAGCTTTCTGTAACGCCGCAGCCGGTCGGGATCGATCCGGCCATCCTCGATCGCCGCGCGCAGGGAGCAGCCCGGCTCGGTTTCGTGCTTGCAATCGGCAAAGCGGCAATGGCCGGCAAGGGCGACGATGTCGGAAAACACATCCTCCACCCCTTCCTCGGAATTGGCCAGCTGCAGCTCGCGGATGCCGGGAGTATCAAGCAGCCAGCCCCCGGCCTGCAGCCGGTGCAGGGAGCGGCCGGTGGTGGTATGGCGGCCATGGGAATCGTGCTCCCGGATGCCTGCGGTTGCTTGCACGGCGCCCGTCAAGAACGTGTTCACTAGAGTCGATTTCCCCACCCCCGACGAGCCGACGAGGGCGAGCGTCTGGCCGGCCGCGCACCAGGGCCGCAAGGCGTCCGCGCTAGCCGGGTCGCGGGCATCGATATTCTCGACCACGAGACCTGGCATCAGCTTCAGCGCTTGAGAAACGAACGGCGCCCTGTCCTCGGCGAGATCGGCCTTCGTCAGTGCGACCACCGGCGTCACTCCGGCGGCTCGCGCCAGCGCCAGATAACGCTCCAGGCGCGCCACGTTGAATTCCTCGTTGCAAGACGTGACGATGAGCAGCGTGTCGATATTGGCGGCGATGAGTTGCATGCGCCTCTCGATCCCCGCTGCCTTACGCTTGAACAGGCTCTTGCGTTCGAGCAGCCGTGCGAAACAGCGCGTCTCGCGCTCAAGCAGAAGCCAGTCCCCGATCGTGGCGGCGCCTTCCTCGTCGCCCCCCGGAGCGAAGGACGGCACGCTCGCCTCGAAGGCGGGATTGGCGACATCCAGCCGATTGCGGTGGACGGCGACAACGCGGACCGGGACAAAGCTATCGTGCTCGTCCGCCCCGAGCTGCGATTGAAAATGTTGGGACCAGCCGAAGCCGGCCAGTTCGCGCAAACCGATTGTCATGGGTCTCAACCAATCTGTGCCCCGCGATGTCGCAGGGGTTCAACAAGCCAACGACTCGCTTAAGTCGATGGGCGGCGATTGTCGAACTGGTCGAAGCGAATGCCGTGGATCGGCGGCGCGCCAGCGAAGGCGGCAGCGTTTACGCGGCGATCCCCTCGCCAGCCCGAAAGGGGACACCGACTCTCATCGACTTTCTCCTTCATCCGGCTGCATTCGCGAGAATGCAATAGCGCGCATCCTGCGGGGGACGCAAACGAGCAATAGGCGTCCCGTGCGCCCCAAGGGCCTCGGCGCATTTACTCCGCTTTCCCCGAGGGCTAAACCGCGCTCCGCAATCCGCGGGTATTGGCTATGAACAGGATCAGGATCGGCGTTCTGGGCGCGTCCGGCTATACGGGCGCCGATCTCGTCCGCCTCGCCGCCCGCCATCCGAACATCGAGATCGCCGCGCTGACCGCCAATACGCACGCCGGCAAGGCAATGGCGGAGGTGTTCCCGCATCTCTTCATGCTCGATCTGCCGCGGCTGGTGGAATGGGAGAAAGTCGACTGGGCGGACCTCGACGCGGTGTTCTGCGGCTTGCCGCACGGCACGACGCAGGAGATCACCGCCGCGGTGCTGTCGGCCAACCCGGCGATGAAGGTGATTGACATGTCGGCTGATTTCCGGCTGCGCGACATGGCGACCTATGCGGAATGGTATGGCCACGAGCACCAGGCGCCGGAGCTGCAAAGCGAGGCCGTCTATGGGTTGACGGAGGTCTACCGCGACAAAATCCGGTCGGCTCGGCTGATCGCCTGCCCGGGCTGCTACCCGACGGCTGCGCTGCTCGCCCTCATTCCGATCGCCAGGGCCGGCCTGGTCGACATGAACGAGATCATCATCGACGCCAAATCCGGCGTGTCCGGCGCCGGGCGCGGCCTGAAGCAGAACACGCTGTTCTGCGAGGCCGGGGAGGGGCTGTCGCCCTATTCGGTCGCCAAGCACCGGCATGCGCCGGAGATCGAGCAGGAGATCGGCGTGGCGGCCGGCGGCGCGGTGACGGTGAATTTCACGCCGCACCTCATCCCGATGAGCCGGGGCGAGCTGTGCACGTCATATGTCCGGCTTGCAGGCGGCGCGTCGGCTGACGACCTCAGGGATGCGCTGGTTTCCGCTTATCGCGAGGAGGCGTTCGTGCATGTGGCGCCGAGCGGGGCCGTGCCGCAGACCCAGAATGTGCGCGGGTCGAACTACGTTCAGATGGGCGTCTTCGCCGACCGCATCGCCGGCCGCGCTATCGTGATCTCAGTGCTCGACAACTTGGTCAAGGGCTCCGCCGGCCAGGCGGTGCAGAACATGAACATCGCCTTTGGCCTGGAGGAAACGACCGGACTGCGGCAGCTGCCGTTGTTTCCGTGATCCAGGGCGGCCCGCACTGATCGGGCCGCCCTGCTTGGCGTTGCTAGAAAAAGGATCGCCGGTTCCACCAGCCGCTGCGCTTGGGCCGGTCATCCTCGATGGCTTCCGGGGCGGCCGGCTCTGGCGCACGAGCCGGCTCCCTGGGGTCCGGATCGTTCGTGGCAGCGTCATCTTCCGTTACGGGAGTGAAGACCGCCGGCCCGAGCAGCGTATCCGGAGCATCGGAGCGTTCCGTTTCAGGCGTCGCATCTTTGGCGACGAGCGCGGGCGGCGGTTCCGACCCGTCCTCCGAGCGTTCAAATGGGAGAAACTCGTCGACCGGGCCGAGCTGGTCGCGCGGAGCCAAGACGGTGGCGTTCTCATCATCGTTCCGCGGCCGGGCGTCGGGACCTTGCTCGCCGTTGCGCGCCGCGGCGGCCGTCAGGGCCTCGACCTCTTCTGCGTGCGCATCCCCTGTCGGCAGGTCGGCCCCGAACAGGCCGGCGGCCTGCTCGGCGGAAGCCTCCTCCAGCGGTATCGATATGCCGGCATCGTCCAGCGCGCTCGCGGCGCTCTGCTCGGCCGTCCCCGCTTCGCTTGGCTCGTCTGGCGCGAACTCGTCGTCGCCGTAGCCCTCGCCGTCGCTATCTGCCAGAGCTGCTTCGCCCGTCCGATCCGGACCGGCCGCCACATCGCCGTTCTCCCGGCCGCGCCCCCGCCGCCTGCCGCCCCGTCGCCCCCGCCGGCGGCGGCGCGAATCCTGTCCGGATTCGTCGTCCTCCGCTTCGCTCGCGCGGCTCGGCTCGGCGCCTGAGGCCTCAACTTCTTCCAGTTCCGCGTCCCCCGCCGTGGGTTCCTCTATCTCGCGCCCGGCTTCATGCCTCT
The DNA here is from genome assembly GCA_013812985.1 of Hyphomicrobiales bacterium. The sequence goes on from JACCSN010000313.1 coordinate 3,482, forward strand.
CCTGGCGGTCATCTCCAGTGCCGCGACGCCGCCGACGCCGGCGCTTGCTGCGCTCGCGCCCTTCGCCGGATTCTTGGCCCTCGCGCGCCTCCTCGGACTCATCCGCCTCCTCGAGCTCAGGCGCTTCCTCGATCTCGACGTCCGGATCCTCCAGATTTTCTGGAACCTGCACGATCGGCAGCTGGACCACCCGGTCGGGCCGCTCCTCGACCGGCGCCCCGCGCTCGACCATGAAGCCGGCGCCGTTGGTCGGGATGTCGCCCGTGACCGTGATCGTCAGGCCGAACCGGACCTCAAGCTCAGCCAGGTGCGCGCGCTTCTGGTTAAGCACATAGAGCGCCACCTCGGGGCGCGAGCGGACATAGAGGTGATGGCCGCTCTGGCGCAGCAAATTGTCCTCCAGCGCCCTGAGGATCTGCAAGGAAAGCGAGGAAATCGAGCGCACTTGCCCGGTGCCCCGGCAATGCGGGCAGGAAACGGTCGAGCTCTCCAGCACGCCGGTGCGGATGCGCTGCCGCGACATCTCCATCAGCCCGAAATGCGAAATCCGGCCCACCTGGATGCGGGCGCGGTCGGCGCGGAGGCAGTCCTTCAGCTTGCGTTCCACCGAGCGGTTGTTGCGATTCTCCTCCATGTCGATGAAGTCGATGACGATCAGGCCGGCGAGGTCGCGAAGCCGCAGCTGGCGGGCGATCTCCTCGGCGGCTTCCAGGTTGGTGTTGAGCGCGGTGTCCTCGATGGAATGCTCGCGCGTGGATCGGCCGGAATTCACGTCGATGGAGACCAGCGCCTCGGTCTGGTTGATGACGATGTAGCCGCCGGACTTCAGCGTCACCTGAGGCGAGAACATCGCGTCGAGTTGGGCCTCCACGCCGCTGCGCGCGAAGATCGGCGTCGTGTCGCGATATTGCTGAACATTCTTCGCATGGCTCGGCATGAGCATGCGCATGAAGTCCTTCGCCTCGCGGTAGGCATCGTCACCGGCGACGACCACCTGCTCGATCTCGCGCGAATAGAGATCGCGGATGGACCGCTTGATCAGGCTGCCCTCCTCGTAGACGAGCTTGGGCGCGGTGGAGCGCAGCGTCAGCTCGCGCACATTCTCCCAGAGGCGCAGCAGGTATTCGAAGTCGCGCTTCACCTCCGTCTTGGTGCGGTTGGCGCCGGCGGTGCGCAGGATCACGCCCATGCCCTCCGGCACATCCAGCTCCGAGGCGATCGACTTCAGCCGCTTGCGGTCGGCCGGGTTGGTGATCTTGCGCGAAATGCCGCCGCCGCGCCCGGTATTGGGCATCAGCACCGAATAACGGCCGGCGAGCGACAGGTAGGTGGTCAGCGCCGCGCCCTTGTTGCCGCGTTCCTCCTTGACGACCTGGACCAGGAGCACCTGACGGCGCTTGATCACTTCCTGGATCTTATATTGGCGCGGGCGCGGCTTGCGCCGCTCCGGCACTTCCTCGAGCGCATCTTCCGCGCCGACGCTTTCGACGTGATCGGCCTCGTCATGTCCGACCTCGGCCACATCGTGGCGAAGAACCTCCGGGGCTTCGGCGCTCGCTTCCGTCTCGCCGGTGGGCGCCTCTTCCCCGGCCGACTGAGGATCGGGCGAAGACGCCTCGGCGGCCTCGGAAACGAGCTCGGCCTCACCGCCGCCGGCGGAAGCTTCCGCCGCTGCCTCGGCGACCTCGGCGGCGGCATCATCCGCCGCTTCGTCCTCGGCGGCCTCCTCCTCTTCCTCGCGCGCCTGCTCCTGCAGCAGGGCCTGACGGTCGGCGAAGGGGATCTGGTAGTAGTCGGGGTGGATTTCGGAGAAAGCCAGGAAGCCGTGCCGGTTGCCGCCGTAATCGACGAAGGCGGCCTGCAGGGACGGTTCGACCCGGGTGACCTTGGCTAGGTAGATATTGCCCCTGAGCTGCTGGCGATCGGCCGCCTCGAAATCGAACTCCTCAACCCGGTTGCCGCGCAGGACGACGACCCGCGTCTCCTCCGGGTGGGTCGCATCGATAAGCATTTTGTTTGACATGGATTGAAAGCTCCGGACCCGCGCGCTGAACGCCGCGCACTGAAGCGGATCCCAAATTGTTGAAACGGGAGAATTCCGCCGCATGGTGGTTCTGCGGGACAGCAGCATTGCCTCCGCGAAGCAACGGGCCATAAGCCTGGCTTTCACGGTTCAGGGCAATTCTGCGGCGCCGGAGTTTCAACGGCAGGCCTCTCGGGCATAGGAGACGATGAAGTCCCATGATCGCAGCCGTTGCGTTTTGGAGCAGCGGCCCGTCTTCGACCCGGGCACGTTCCGGCAGATCACGGCGGGCGAGGGAGTCGCGTCACATCCGCGCCGGAAGACGGCCAAGGAGGAATCCGTCGTATCCCTTTTATGAACGACGGCTCGTTATTGCAAGTGATGCGTTGCAGCGATTTCTCCGGATGACCCAGCGCGCCGCCTTGCCTCTGCCGCAGAGACGGGTGATTGGAGGTTCGAAAGGGATTTCTGGTTGATGCTTCGCTTCGCTTTCCTCCTGGTCCTTGCCGCGCTTGCCGGGCCGGCTTCGGCCAACGTCGTCGGCGACATGCGGGTGATCGGCGATTCGGCCCGCACCCGCTTCGTCGTCGACCTGGAGAAGAACCCCGATTACCGCGTTTTGCGGCTGTCCAATCCCTACCGGCTCGTCGTCGATCTGCCGGACGTCGACTTCAAGGAAGCGGCCAAGCCGGGCGAAGGCCGCGGCTTGATCAGCGACTACCGCTACGGACTGATCGCCCCCGGCAAGGCCCGCATCGTGCTCGACCTGGTCGGCCCCGTCGACATCGTCAACACCTTCGTGCTCGATCCCGTCGATCCCGAGCCGGCGCGGCTGGTGATCGACATCGTGCCGACGACGGCGCCGGTCTTCG
>JACCSN010000319.1 GCA_013812985.1 Hyphomicrobiales bacterium
TCGGCGCGACCTCCGTCTCGGCGCGAACCGTCCCGTCCCGGTCGAGGACGCGGACACGCCCATCGGCGCCGCCAAGGGCAAGCGCTCCGTCCTTTAGCGCCACAAGAGCATTTAGCGGGCTCGGCAGCGTGAACACGCGAGGCGGCGCTTCCACGCTCGGCGGCCAAAACCTCACCGTCGCGTCGTAGCCGGCGCTGGCGAGCGTGCCGTCGGCCATGAACGCGACGCCATTGACGTTACCGCTGTGCCCTTCCAGCACGCGCGCGGCGCCGCCGGCGAGCGGCCACAGGCGAACCGTCGTGTCCCAGGCGGCGGAGGCGAGTGTCGCGCCGTCCGGCGAGACCGCCAACGCCGCGACCGGGGCGGAATGACCGGAGAGCTCGCGGACGGGCGCGCCGGTCACCTCCTCCCAGATCGCGATGCGACCATCCGCGCCGGCGGTGGCGAAGCGGCCGTCGGGCAGGGCGGCCACGGCGTTGACCTGGCTTTCATGGAAGCGCAGCACCTGGCGCGCTTCCGCGCTCGCCAGCGACCAGATGATGGCGGATGTGTCGAAGCCGCCGGTGATGGCGCTCCTGCCGTCCGTCGTCACGTCGATGGCGCGGACCGGACCGCCATGGCCGCGCAATTCGGCCGACCGCGCGGCGGGCCCAAGGAGGCAAAGAGCGGCGAGGCAAAGAGCGGCGGGCCAGAGCCGCCATGAACAGGTGCGAAGCGGGCGCGACATTGTTTCCGAGATAGCGGAACCCGACCCGGCCGGCCAGCCCGGTCTCCGGTTCGCCGCGACAGTCCATCAGGGCGACGGTGGCGCCCATTGTGCTAAGGCGCCGCGATGGATGATCTCGGCGACGCCTTCGCCATCGCTCTCGAGCTGATCGGCCGGAACGACCCGGAGCTGGCCGGGATCGTGCTCCTGTCGCTCCGGGTCAGCCTCACCGCCAGCCTCCTCGCCTTCGTCATCGGCGCGCCGCTGGGGGCCGCGCTTGCCGTCGTGTCCTTTCCGGGGCGGAGCGTGGTCCTCGTCGTCGTCAACGCGCTGCTCGGCCTGCCGCCGGTGGTGGTCGGGCTCGTCGTCTACATCCTGGTGTCGCGCGCCGGGCCGCTCGGCTCGCTCGGGCTCCTGTTCACGCCGGCCGCCATGATTTTCGCGCAGGCGCTGCTGGCGCTGCCCATCGTGGTCGCCCTCGTGCATCGCCTCGCCGCGGCGCTGTGGCTGGATTACGGCGACGCGCTGCGCATCGACGGCGCCTCCCGCTCCCGCTCCGTCGCCACGCTTCTGGCCATGGCGCGGACCGGGCTCGTCACCGTCTTCCTCGCCGCTTTCGGGCGGGCGATCGCGGAAGTGGGCGCGATCCTCATCGTCGGCGGCAACATCCGCGGCCACACCCGCACCATGACAACGGCGATCGCGCTGGAGGCAAGCCGCGGCGACCTGCCGCTGGCGGTCGGCCTGGGCCTCGTGCTCCTCGCCTTGTCGCTCGCCGTCAGCGCCGCGAGTTTTCTGCTCGGCCGCGCCGTGGCAGGCCGGCGCTAGCGCGGATGCCTGGCCGCCGCCATCGCGGGCGTAGAAACCCGCGCCCCGGACAAGCGAAAGCGCCCCGCCGCCAAGCCTGGCGCGGGTGACATCAAGGAGCATTTCACTTTCCCTCGCAATCGAGGGAGCGGGGCGCTGACGAAACACCTCGCAGTTCTAAAGTATGGCGCTTCATCAGCGCCCCGCACGGCGTCTCAAAACCCCGACTCGTCCGCGCTTCTCGCCTCCGAAGCTCCGCTTTCGCGAGAACCTCTCGGGGGATACAGCCATCATACCGTGGCGGCGAGCTCCCTTGTGGAGCCCACGGGCGAACCCTTCCGGGGCTTAGCCGAGGCAGGATCTTCCGGAGACCCCGCCGCGGCGCCGCCCGCTCTTCCCACGAAACGCCGGTCGCGACGCGGTCCCTCGGTGAAGAGCGGCATCGGGGAGTGTAAGCGACGTTGGGAGGGGCGGGGATAGAATTATTCGCTAGAGGACGAAATCGGCTTGAGTCAGTATGCCGACATCCAACACCTGGATGATCATGTCGGCGGCGTTGTCGCCGTCCGTGTCAATCCCGACGTTCACGTGCGCCCCGAGGTCAACGATCCGGACCTGCCCTTTGGTTTGGGCCCCCGTCGGACTCGAGAAATCCGTCACAAAACGGAACGCCTGGTCCCCGGCGGCGTCATCGGCGTCGATCAGGCTCAGATCGATTTTGTCGGAGGTCGCGTCCGAGCCGCCGATGGCGCGGTCGAATTCGAGGATGCGATCCCAGGTCGTCGAGGTGACGCCGCTGTCCGTCGCATGGCTATAAGCCAAGGTATCCCGAGCGTTGTCGGCCAACCCCACATAAAGATCATCCGCGCCGCCCTTCCCGGTGAGCTGGTTGGCTCCGGCGTTGCCGAATATCCTGTTGTCGACCTCATTGCCCCGGAGCTTGATCGCCGAAATCGCGTCCGCATCGATCGTCTGCAACTGCTCCACAAGGACACCCGCGTCCAGCCCATAATCACGCTCGCGACGACCCTGTCGAAATCCGCCACGGCGGCTTCGCCGACAATGTCGTCGGCGTCGTCAACGTAATAAACGTCGTCGCCGTGATAGCCGTAGAGATTGTCGACCCCGCCACGGCCGTTCAGCCGGTTCGCGCCGTTGTTGCCGAAAATCACGTTCGCTAGATCGTTGCCCGTGAGATCGATTTCTCTCGTGTCCGTCCCGTCGATGGTCCGCAGTCGCTCGATCTCAACGCCGGTGCGAAGCGTGTAGGTTGTCGCGGCGTAGAGCGTGTCGAGGCCCTGGCCGGCGGACTCGACGATGATGTCGCCGGCATTATCCACCGTGTAGGTGTCATCGCCTTCGTATCCATAAAGCCGGTCGGCCTCGCGGCCGCCATTCAGACGATTGGCGCCGGCATTGCCGTGCAGCGTGTTGACGAGATCGTTGCCGGTCAGGTTCAAGGCCGTGGCATCGAAGCGGTCGAATGCCTGCAACGACTCGACGAACACGTCCGCCCGAAGCGCGTAGCTGGCCTTGGCATAGACCGTGTCAGAGCCTTGACCGTCCACCTCATGGACCACTTCCTGGTTGTGATCGACGATGAAGGTATCATTGCCGGTGCCGCCGAAGAATTCATCCAGGCCACCGCCGCCATCGAGCACGTTATTGACGGCGCCGCCGGCGAGCACATCGGCGTGGTCAGAGCCGATCAGGTTCTCGATCCCGTCGAGCTGATCGCCCTGGGCGTGGCCGCCTGACGCGGTGCCCAGGCGGAGGTTGACGGTCACCCCGTCGGTCGAAGTCGCATAGCCCGCCGTGTCGACGCCATCGCCGCCGTCGACGATGTCGGCGCCGAAGCCGCCCTCGATGAAATCGTCGCCGTAGCGGCCGTAGAGCTTATCGTCGCCGTTGCCGCCTTCGATGGCATCGCCGTCGCCGGTCTGGTCGTCGGAAGTGGCGTCGCCGGTGATCGTATCGTTGTCGTTGCCGCCGCGCAGGATGTCCGCGCCGGCGCCGCCATAGAGCGTATCCTCGCCCCACCAGCCGATCAGCTCGTCGGAGCCGCCGTAGCCGTAGAGCGTATCGTTGCCCCTGCCGCCTTCCAGCTTGTTGGCGGCATCGCCGCCATACGCCCTGTCGTTGAAATCGGAGCCCACGAAGCCTTCGACCGTCTCGAACGTATCGCCTGCGGCGTCGCCCCAGTAGCTGTCACCTTGCAGGTCAACGTCGACGGCCGTTGCCGCCGAGCTGTAGCTCACCGTGTCGAATCCGGTGCCGCCGATGAAATCATCAGCGCCCGCGCCGCCAGTCAGCACGTCGTCGCCATGGCCGCCGGTGAGCCAATTCGCGCCGCTATTGCCTTCCAGCGAGTCGGCGAAAATCGATCCTTCGAGGTCCTCGATGCTAACGTAAACGTCGCCCGCCGCGTCGCCGGTGTTCTTCGTGCGGTCGGCAAGCGACGCGGTGACGCCGCTCGCGGCGTGCGCGTAGGAAGCGACATCGTAGTCGCCGTCGCCGTTCAGCCTATCGGCCCCCGCGCCGCCTTCCAGAGTATTTTCCCCGTCATGGCCAGTAAGCTCGTCGTTGAATTTCGAGCCTATCAGATTTTCCACGCTGTTGAGGCTATCTCCCTCTGCATGGCCGCCGAACGCAGTATCCGCTTCGCGGTCGATTCGGACCGCCGCGGTCGAACGCGCGTAGCTTGCCGTATCATAGCCGGGGTCGTCATTGTCGCCATTGATGGAGTCGCCGCCCGCGCCGCCTTCGAAAGTATCGTCGCCGTCGTCGCCATTGAGCGTATCGGCGCCGTCTCCGCCAAATAGCATATCTGTCCCGGAGGCGCCGTATAGCCGATCATTTCCGCGCCCGCCGTCGATCCAGTCGTCGCCGCTACCGCCGGATATCTGGTCTATTCCCGCGCCCCCGATCAGGATGTCTTCGCTGTTCTCATTCGCCTGGCGGCCCTGGGGATCCGTGTAGATCGTGTCCTCGCCGGCCGGGGCGAACCACAGGTCGCGCCCGGTGCTCTCCCCGGACGGGTACGGACCGGTCACCCGGCTATAGCCGGCCTTGGACATGCTGTCCCAAAAGGCGAGCCTCAGGAAGCGCCTCGCCGGGTTCTCGTATTCCGTGACGCTGTCGGCGAAAACCGACAGCTCGCCGGGGACGACCTCGTCGTCGCCGAGCGCGATGTCGACATAGATCCTTGACGTATCCGCCGAATTGTATTTCACGGTCACGTCGGACGGATCCACCGCCAGCCCCGCCTCCTGGATGGAGGCGAGGAAGCCCTGCAGCCCGCCGTTGAAGTCGCTCTCGGCGACGTCTTCCAGCTCCAGTTCCTGTGCCTGCGCCAGCGTTACTACCCAGCCGGCGGCAAAGGCGGAAAGCGGATCGGCGACGATAAGTGCGTTGGTGACCTCGCGCTCATTCAGGTACTGCGTGTAATCTTCCGCCACCGCGATGTGGCCGGAGAGGACCGATGTATCGGTGGCTTCGGAGTTGGCCACCGCCCGCTTCAGCAGAAGGTCGCCTCCAATCACCTGAGCCTCTTTGCTAATATTGAATACGACAGCCTCTACCAATTCTTCCGCTGTTGCTACGCTGACGCCGCGCACAGAGAAGTAAAGGGCGCCGTCGCTGTCGGCCTCAACCCTAAAGTACTGAGGAACCTTTTTATCAAAGCTGTTTCCGTCAAGTGAGATGGTCTGAACGGGATTAGCCAGCGCGACCCCTCCGCTGATGTCAAGGAATTGCTGTGCCGCGCTCCTTGATGCAAGACCCAGCTTGTCTGTGATGGTGTCGGACAAGCCTCCTTCGACATGATCCTCCCAGTCGGCATACATATTCGTTTCGTTGACATAGACATAGCCGCGTCCAGTCGGATCGTCATTATTCCCGAACAGGTTGCCGATGGCCGTCCCGATCATAGTGCCAAAGAAGGCGCCGACGCCGGGCACGAGGAAACTGCCGAGCGTGGCGCCAACGCCCGCGCTGAGGCTGCCGAACGCCGCGCCGGCGAGCATGCCGCCGGCGATCGAGCCGAGCGAGCCGCCGATCGAGCCTGCAACCGTCTCCGCCGGCAGGATCTGGCCCGCCAGGCTTGAGCCGAAATAGGCGCCGACCGCGCCGGACAGGCTCGTGAAGGCGTCGCCCCAGTCGACGCCCCCGGCGAGCAGGTCGGCCGCGGTGTGCTCGGGACTGAGCACGAAGTCGGTGATGGAGCCGACATACGAGCTGCCGACCGTGTTGAAGAGCTGCGCCGAGAAGCCTTCCAGCCCGAGCGATTCGCCCAGCTCGGCGAGCAGGAAGGACGAGGCGCTGCCGGCGGCGGAGCCGAGGAAATCGAGGTGGATGTCGTCGATCTGCCTGAGCCCGCCGAGGATGTTGAACTGGCTGAGGTCGCCCTTGAAGGCGTGGTAGCCGACGCTGCCGATCGCCTCGGCGAGATTCTGGGTCAGCGTGCCGATGACCGTGCCGGCGGCGAGCTGCACGAAGGGGCTCTCGCCTTCCGTCAAGAGCCCGCTCATCTGCGAGCCGAAGGCGCGGCCGAAGGTGCCGGCGGCGTCGGCCCAGGCCTGGCTGTCGTTGTGGACGCGAAAACC
>JACCSN010000343.1 GCA_013812985.1 Hyphomicrobiales bacterium
ACGGCGATCTTCCTGACCGGCGATCGGGAGGGGGCGCCGAGCGCGCTCCTGCACAACCTGAAGCACAACAAGATCATCCACGAGCGCAACATCATCCTGACGATCCGCACCGAGAGCACGCCCCGCGTGCCGGCGCAGAACCGCGTGGCGATCGAGGAGATATCCCCGAGCTTCCAGCGCGTCACCATGAATTTCGGCTATATGGAGACGCCGAACATCCTGAAGGGCATCGCCGCCTGCCGCCGCGAGGGGCTGGCCTTCGACATCATGTCCACCTCTTTCTTCCTGTCGCGCCGGTCGCTGAAGGCATCCGCGCATTCCGGCATGCCGGTTTGGCAGGACAAGCTGTTCATCGCGCTCGCCAGCTCGGCCGATTCGGCGACGGATTACTTCCATATCCCGGCGGAGCGCGTCGTGGAAATCGGAGCCCAGGTCACGATTTAGCCGCTTCCGGGGTAGGCCGCGCTTTCATTGGCTAGAGGCCGCCAAGAGGCTGGACCGAGCCTCGCTTTACCCCTTATGGGACGGGACCAACCGGAAGCGAAGGCCCCGATGCTCGACAGCATGTACCTGGCGATCCTGATCGGCGCCGGGCTTGTCATGGTGGCCGTCTTCACCACCTGGATCGCCTTTCGCTTCGGCGCGCCGCTGCTCCTGATCTTTCTCGCCGTGGGGCTGTTCGCCGGCGAGGACGGGCTGGGGCTGGAATTCGACAATTCCGGCGTGGCCTATTTCCTCGGCAGCGTGGCGCTTTCCGTTATCCTGTTCGATTCAGGCTTCGGCACTAAGCTCGCCGCGTTTCGCTTGGCCGCGCTCCCGGCGATGGCGCTGGCCACGTTCGGCGTCGTGATCACGGCCGGCTTGGTGGCGGTGGCCGCGTGGCTGATTTTCGGCTTTCCCTGGCTGCAGGCTTCGCTGCTTGGCGCGATCGTCAGCTCGACCGACGCCGCCGCCGTATTCTTCCTCCTGCGCGTCGGCGGAATCCATCTGCGGGACCGCGTGCGCTCCGTGCTGGAGGTGGAATCGGGCTGCAACGACCCGATGGCGATCTTCCTCACTCTCGCATTGCTTGAGCTGATCACCGTCGAGGCGCTCGATTCGAGCGTCGGCCTCGCCTTCGCTTGGGCCTTCATCAGGGAGATCGGGCTGGGCTTCGTTCTGGGCCTCGTCGGCGGCTTGGGCATCGTCCGGCTGGTCAATCGCCTGGATCTTGAATCCGGGCTCTATCCCGTGGTCGTGCTGGCCGCCTCGCTGGCGCTCTTCGGCATCGCCGGCACGCTGCATTGCAGCGGCTTCCTGGCCGTCTACGTCGCCGGCCTTTATGCGGGAAATCGCAAGTTGCGCGAGGCGCTGAGCCTGAAACGCTTTCAGGATGGCATGACCTGGCTCGCGCAGATCGGCATGTTCGTCGTCTTCGGGCTCTTCGCGACGCCATCGGAATTCCCGCAGATCGCCCTGCAGGGGCTGGCCGTCGCATTGTTCCTCATCTTCGTAGCGCGGCCGGCGGCGATCTGGCTGTCGCTCTGGCCATTCCGGTTTCAGCGGGAAGAGACGGCTTTCGTCGCCTGGGTCGGCCTGCGGGGCGCCGTTTCGCTGCTCCTGGCGCTCTTGCCGCTGATCGCCGACCTGCCGCGCGGGCAGGACATCTTCAACGCCACCTTTATTGTCGTGCTCGCGTCGCTCCTCGTGCAGGGCTGGACGATCAAGCCGATGGCGCGCCGGCTCGGCCTGATCATCCCGCCGACGATCGGGCCGGTGGAGAAGGTGGAGCTCGAGCTGCCGGGAACGGCAAGCCATGAGCTCGTGGTCTATCATGTGGTCGCTGACTGCCCGGTCGTGCGCGGCGAGCGCATCCCGCGTTTCGCCCGCCCGTCGCTGGTGGTCCGCAACGGGCAATCGATGCGGCCGCAATTCGCCGGCCGGATCGAGGCGGGCGACTTCGTCTACCTCTTCGCCGCGCCGCGCAACATCCGCCTGCTCGACAGGCTGTTCGCCAGCCCAGCGCACCTTGAGGATGACGACAAGGACTTCTTCGGCGAGTTTCACATCGATACAAGCCAGCCGCTCGGCCAGTTGGGACAGGCCTATGGCGTGGAGCCGCCGGGGGACCCGGCTACGGCGATCGGCGTCTTCATGCTGGAGCGGCTGGCCGGCCACGCGGAAATCGGCGACCGGGTGGCGGTCTCGTTCCTGGAGCTCATCGTCCGCGACACCGATGAGAGCGGAGCCGTCACCGCGGCCGGGCTCGCCTTGGAGCCGGAGCCGACGCTAGGCCCGTCCGGCTGGCCGGTCGTTCGCGGCGTTGTCGACCTGGCCGCCATCCTGCGAAGCCGGCTGGCGGCGCTGCGCCGGTCGCGCAGATAAATTGTTCTGAATGCGGCTTAATTCAGACCGCGCCGGGGCCAGGCAAATGCTTTAAGCCGGTGTCAACGGCGTGATTGACCTGTCGGGAGAAACAATAACGTTGTTAACGTTGCAAAACACTAGAAGAGCGCAGGATTTCGGAAGGCCGTTGTCGGTTGTGAGCCGCTGTGCTTGCCCAAATGTCAACAGCTTGGCGGCCCAATTGGGGTGCGCCGGTCGCGGGCGACGCCGTGGGGCGTCTTTTCCCATTTCGAAGGCGCGCGGAAGAGCTGGAAAAGAGCCTGCCAAGCGGCTAGCGACATGAGAGCCCAATAGGCCGGAAGGAGGAGAATCAGACCCGCGAGATGCAGGGCTCCCGTCGCGCGCAAGCCCCGCAGCCCGGATATGGCGGCAGCGGTGAGGATGGCTGCGAGGTTGATGAGATTTACACCGAGCAGCACGGAGGCGAGCAGCGTTGTCGGCCCGTCGTCCCGAATGATGGCTAGGACGGCCGATCCGATGACCAGGAACGACAGCGGATAGAACAGGAGGCCGAGCACGCCGGCCGTGATGATGCCGTGGACCGCGAGGTTCTCCCGCCGCGAAAGCCGCAATGCGGCCGGCGCGCGGCCGGCGAGGCACAGGATGGCGGTCTGCATCCAGCCCTTGATCCAGCGGCGGCGTTGCGGCAGCCATTGACGGAAGGTGACAGGCGCTTCCTCGTAGGTGCGCGACAGGATGGTGGCGCTCTGATAGCCGAAACGCGCCAGCCTGATGCCGAGGTCGGCATCCTCCGTCACATTGTAGGGGTCCCAGGCGCCGACCTTTTCGAGAACCCGGCGCGGGAAGTGGTTCGAGGTGCCGCCGAGCGGCAGCGGAACGCGGAGCGCGGCGAGCGCGGGGAGCAGGATCTCGAAGTTCGCGGCGTATTCCAGCGTGAACATCTTGGCGAACCAGCTGCCTGCGTTATCCGGCCGCAGCCGCGCCTGCACGCAGCCGAGATCCGGCCGCTCGCGGAAGGCGGCCGCGGCCTTGCGGAGCTGATCGGGCTCCGGCCGGTCCTCGGCATCGAAGACAACGATGAGATCGCCGCGTGAAAACGGCAGCGCATAGGTCAGCGCCTTGGGC
>JACCSN010000350.1 GCA_013812985.1 Hyphomicrobiales bacterium
TCAAAGTGCAGAACACGGTCAAGGCAAGCGCCAGGATCAATGCCGCGAGAATTCCGGTCCGGATGCTGGAGAGAGCCGCCAGCAGCACCGTCACGAAGAGCGAAGGGACGATGCCGAGGCGGCGAACAAAGAAGCCGAAGAACAGGATGGCGGTGATGATCAGCACCAAGCCGCGCCAGGAAATGGCGCCGATCGGGCCGCCCTCCCCGGCGACCATCCCCTCCACGAGCACCATGATCCCGAGCAAAATAAGGAGAATGCCGAGCGCGAACGGGAACAGGCCCGGCCCCATCCGGATGGCCGTGCCAAGGTCGTAGTTCCAGGCCGCATAGGCGAAGGCCAGCCCGAAGGCTACGAAGACCATGCCGGCGAGGAAATCCTTTGCCGATTTCTGCATGGCTCAACCGACCTTGCGGCGGGCTCGCGCGATGGCGATCGCGTTTGTCACTGTCGGGCTTGACCCGACGGCCCAGAAAACCAGGCGATGGCCCCCATCGACCCTGGGTCCTCGGGCCAAGCTCCGCTTGCCCGAGGATGACAGAACCAGCTGCCTCTCTCTTCCCGAGAGAAAAACCCCGATTCGCCACATGCGATAACCATATCCCGCCCCCTCCCGGATCTGGCGCGGGGCGGCTGCCGCCACCCCGCTCATCTTGGCCCTATTGCGCCTGGACGCCGGCCGCCTGGATGATCGGCTGCCACAGCGAGATCTGCGACTGCAGGCGCTCGCGATGCGCCTCGGGCGTGGCGAGCTCATCGGACACGGTGGTCGTGCCAAGCTCGGCGAAGCGGTCGATGACGTTCTGTTCCTTCAGCGCCGTCTGCAGCGCGGCGGTAAGCTTGGCGACGACATCGTCGGGCGTCTCGGCCGGCACGTAGAGGCCATGCCAGATGCTGAGCTCGAAGTCCGCCAGGCCCCCTTCCGCGGCCGTCGGCAGGTCCGGCAGAGCGGGGTTCCGCTCCTTCGAGGTGATCGCGTAGGCTTTCACCTCGCCGGCCTTGATCTGGCCGGTGGTGTTGGTCGTCTGGTCGCACATGAAGTCGACTTGCCCGCCGACAAGGTCGGTCAGGGCCGGCCCGGTGCCCTGGTAAGGCACCTCGGTGACCTTGGCGCCAATCGCGGATTGCAGCAGCAGCCCGCAGAGATGCGAGGCGGCGCCGATGCCGGCATTGGCGTAGGTCACCTGCTCGCCATTCGCCTTCACATGATCGATCAGCTCCTGGAGCGTGCCGGGCTCGAAATCCTTGCGGGCGATGATCGTCATCGGGACCTCGGTCACCAGGCCGATCGGCTTGAAGCTTTCAACCGGATTGTAGGGCAGCTCCTTGTAAAGCGACGGCGCCGTCGACATGCCGATATGGTGCATCAGCACGGTGTAGCCGTCGGGCGCCGCCGCCGCGACCTCGCCGGCGCCGAGCGTGCCACCCGCGCCGGTGACGTTCTGGACGACGATCTGCTGGCCGAGCGTCTTGCTCATCGATTCCGCTATGAGGCGGGTGACCGTGTCCGTCGGCCCGCCGGCCGAGAACGGTACGACGAAAGTGATCGGCCGCTCAGGGTAGCTCTGAGCGAAAGCCGGAGCCGCGAGGGCGGCCAGGGCGGCCGCGGCCGCGATCAATGTTCGTTTCATCAAAATCCTCCACTGGTTTTACATATTGCCCGCACTGTCACATTCAGAGTGCGTGAGGGTCAAGGAAGCAAGCGTCGTTAGGGGTCCAACGGCGCTGCGAGCCTCCCCCCACCGGCAGTGGCCACAAGTCAAGATCGAATTTTGGAACCAAATCGGCCGCGAGCACATTCATCCAGCAACGGAACACGTTTATCGCTGGTAACCCAACATGTTAACCAATCTTAAGATCACCTCGCTTGGTTCGAAACGCGCTGCGATGGCGTTGTTGTGCGGGTTTGGCCTGACATTTGGCGGCGTCACTCTCGTTGCCGCTGAGACGGATGTCATGGCGATCGAGAGCGTGCGGTTCAGCGACGCTGCTACTGTCGAGGATCAGGACGTGGAGGTCCGGATGGCGGTGGAGAGCTTCATCTCTGCGATGTCGCGCGAGGACGCGGCAGCCGTTTGGATGTTCGCTTCAGAGGAGGATCAAGACGCGTTCCAGAGCGAGGAGGCCGTCTAC
>JACCSN010000364.1 GCA_013812985.1 Hyphomicrobiales bacterium
CGAAACGCCATTGGCAAGGAGCGAGTGTTGAACCAGTCCCAATAGGGCAGCGCGAATTCGGAGTCGCCAATCCCCGCCTGGAGAATCCGCTCGAAGAAGTAAAGGAGACGCGGTGCCACGGCAGAAAGTGCTCGCCACCGATTTGAGTGGGGGCGCCATGAGGGCAGGTCCCCCAGGCTTTTTCCGCCAAAGCTCTCCGTCGCGTCAGTTCCTCGGGGGTGACGCCCGGCACCCCCGCCGCGGGAAAAACGCGGTCCCATTCCGCCTGGGGGTCCGGAAACCCCGGAAAACCGAACAAGACCGCCATCTTTCCCGGCCAGCTATGGATGTTCGCCTGGAAGATCCAGCTCGTGGGATCGCTGTCGTGACGCTTCGGATCCTTCATTGCCGCCACGGCCGCCCGGTATTTCTCCTTTGCTTCCACCGCGGCGGCATCGGCGCCGGCTATATTGCGGCGCATAAGGGGTGTCGCGGTCAGGTGCTGAAGCGCTTCCGCCAGTTCGATGGGCAGAATGGCGAAAAGTGATGCTAAACTCCCCTGCGTCAGCAAAGTGCGTCGAGAAACGCTCATCGTATTTGCTCCCCGTCAAACCCACGAGTGCAACCATACCTTGAAAACAATCGGCGGGGAAGACAGAGCGTGGCGTGGGCCGAGATTGCTCGTGACGGGCTTCGGCCCGTTCCCGCATGCGCCTGAGAACCCGACTGAGGCGCTCGTCAAGGCGCTCGCCGGCGAGCCGCCAGAGGCCTTCGGCGCCGGCGCGCTCCGCGCCCTCGTGCTGCCGACGGAATACCGGCGCTCGCGGGAAAAGCTGCGCCGGGCCACCGCCCGTTTCGCGCCCGACGTGGTCGTCCATTTCGGCCTGAGCCGCAATGCGGATCGCCTCAAGCTTGAGCGCCTGGCGCGGCGCCATTGCAGCCCCGACCTGGTGGACGCGTCGGGTTACGCGCCGCGCTCGGGGCCTGTTCGCGGGCCCGATCCCGATCTCCTGTCATCGACCCTGCCGGTCGAGCTTATCCTCGATCAGCTGGCGCAATCAGGCTTTCCGGCGGAGGCGTCGGACGATGCCGGTTCCTATGTCTGCAACGCGACGCTCTACCGCTCGCTCCTCTCCGCGCCGGCGGAAGGAAAACGGCTGATCGGCTTCGTCCACGTTCCACCCACAGGCGTCAATGGCTTCAACGCCGAACGGCTGAAGCAGGCGGCCATAATCATCCTCAACGCCGCCGTCGCCAGCATACCGTCTCCCGTCGCGACGGAGCGGGCGCGCGAAACATGAACCAAAATCTTCGTAAAACAATTTTATGCGCGTATAGGCGCGTATAGGCGCGTATAGGGATGTGCGTCGCCTCGCGACCTCGACATTTGAGGGAGCGCGCGACTCTCCCGAAATTGCTGCCGAGGCGTGGCGGACAGCTTGACGACAGCGCGGCAAGGCCGAAGCATCCAGTCTGAAGCGATGAGGCTCAGTTGGACGAAGCGACGCACGATATCCGCGAGGCTCTTCAGAGCATCCAGCTTTTCTCCGATGTGCTCCGCCCCGACCAGCTCGACCAACTGGCGGAACAATGCGATCCCGTGTTCTTCCCGTCCGGCGCCCAGCCTGATGGTTCACGGCGAGCCTGGCGCCTCCATGTTCTGCATCGTTGAGGGAATGGTCTCTCTGTCGCTCAATCGCGGTCACGAATTCAGGCGGCTGGGCGCCGGGAATGTCGTCGGCGAGATGGAGCTACTGACCGGAGCTCCCCGGACCGCCACGGTGACCGCCTTGACCGACGTGCATGCGCTGGAGATCACCAAGGCCGCCCTCCTGGAGCTTTTCGCCAGGTCGCCGGAGCTGATCGAAAGCTTCGAGGCGGTCCTCGCGATCCGCCAGGAGATGCTCGAGCAGATTTCCGGAAACCCGACAGCCGCGTCGCAACGGAGCTTCGCCGGACGGGCGGCACAGGCCTTTGCGCGCCTCCTCGGCTGGGAGAAGCGGCGCGGGTAGGGTGCGTGCGCATTCACCAGCAATGAGCGACCGTCTTTATCGATCAGCGAGTGCGAGTTTGGCGCCGAGCGCGACAAAAGCGCCGGCGAAAGTACGGCGCAACCAGATCAACACCCGCGGCCGTGAGATGACGTGATTCCGGATCGCGGCGGCGAATATCCCGTAGCCGACGAATACGGCGAAGGTGAGCAGCATGAAGACGGCGCTCAACTCGAACATGCGTGAGACCGGGTGTGGTTCATTGGCGCTCACGAACTGAGGCAGGAATGCAAAGAAGAAAATCGAGAGCTTCGGATTGAGGATGTTGATCAGGATGGCGGAGATGATCACCTGAGTTGCCGAGCGTGGGCCGATCTCTTTCTCCACCCTGAGCGCGCCCTGCTCCCTTAACGTGTTCCAGGCCATGTAGAGAAGATAGGCCACACCCAGGTATTTCAGGGTCTGGAACGCAAGCGCGCTCGTATGCAGCAGCGCTGCGAGACCCGTGATAGCCGCGGCCATGTGCGGGACGATGCCAAGCGTGCATCCGAATGCGGCGACCACGCTTGCCCGCGCTCCGCGCGAGAGGCCGGTGGACAGCGTATAGAGGACGCCCGTGCCCGGTGAAATGACGACGATCAGCGAGGTTAGCAGGAATTCGACGCTCACGGCGGCCCTCTGTGACGCTGGCGCTTTGGCTGGCAGGCATCGTAAGCGAGACGATCCTGTGGGCGCAACTTCCCGGACGGCGGACACGGCTCGTCCGCATGCGGATCGTTGCCTTCGTCGATGGGTTCCGGCCCGAAGCCAGCTTCCAGAGATGGAGTGGCCGAAACTCGGAACGAGAACAGTTCACCGATGGTCCGACGCATTGATGAACTGCGCTCAATCGGGATGTTGTCGATCAGCCGGGTTCGGCCGAGGCGGGCGGCGGCGAGCAGGCGGAGAGGCTCGCGGGACGATCCGCTTGCTGGCGCGAGCGTTTCGGCGTTGCGGATTTCGAAGTAATCGACGGCAAAGCCCGATGCCGCAAGCGCCTGACGAGCATCGGCTATGGTCGGCTCCCATTCGGCGCCGGCCCGCACCGCTTCCGCCGCCGCTTGCAGCGCGCGGTAGAGGCTTGCGGCGCGGCTCCGCTCATCGGGGCTGAGATAAGCGTTTCGCGAGGAGAGCGCGAGACCGTCCGGCTCGCGGATTGTTGGGCAGCCGACGATCTCGGTCGGGATGTCGAGGTCGCGAACCATCTGCTTGACGACGAGAAGCTGCTGGTAATCCTTCTCGCCGAAAAAGGCGCGGTCCGGTAGCCCGATGAGCAGGAGCTTGGAAACCACGGTCGCCACGCCAACGAAGAAGTGCGGGCGGAACTCGGATTCCAGCCCGGCCGCGGGGCCGCCGACTGCGATCTCAGTAGCGAAGCCGGGCGGGTAGATTTCCGCCGGCGCGGGAGCGAACAGAAGATCGGCCCCAAGCGCGGCAAGCTTCTCCCGGTCGCTGTCCTCCGTTCTCGGATAGGCGGCGAGATCCTCGCTCGGCGCGAATTGCGACGGGTTGACGAACAGCGTGACGATGACGCGGTCGGTCCGGCTCTGCGCCTCCCGGATCAGCGCCAGATGCCCTTCGTGCAGCGCTCCCATGGTCGGAACCATGCCGACGCTCAGGCTATCACGCCGCCAAAGCGCCACGTGTCTGCGGACGTCGCGGACGGTGCGCATGGTTTCAGGGTTCATTCGGTCCCACCTTTGTCCGGGCGGTAGCCGCCCCGCCGCCCTGGCGCAAGTGAGCGCCCCTTGCGTCGCTGTCGGCAGGGGCCACATGTCGGTCGACATGAGCAAGAACCGGGACATCACATCGCGGCAGGCCCCGACGGCGCCGTCCATCCGCTCCGATGTCGAGGCCTTCCTGGCGGAAGCCGGGCGCATCGCCCCCGCGGCGGGCGCGCGCGGCCGGCTCATCTTCGCGCTGGACGCCACGATGAGCCGGCAGCCGACCTGGGATCTCGCCTGCGGGCTGCAAGCGGAAATGTTCGATGCGGCGGGCGCGGTGGGCGGGCTGCAAGTCCAGCTCGTCTATTTTCGCGGCATCGGCGAGAGCCGGGCGTCGGCCTTCGTGGCCAATTCCGCGGCGCTTGGCGACCTGATGGTGAAGATCGACTGCCGCGGCGGTCACACGCAGATCGGCAAGGTCTTGGCGCATGTGCGGCGGGAAGTCGGGAAGCGTCCGGTCGCCGCGCTCGCCTATGTGGGCGACGCCATGGAGGAGAACCCGGACCAGCTCTGTCATCTGGCCGGCGAGATCGGCCTCCTCGGCGTCCGCGCCTTCATGTTTCACGAGGGCAGGGATAAAGCGGCGGAGCGGACCTTCCGCGAGATCGCCCGGCTGACCGGCGGGGCTTACCTTCCGTTCGACCGCTCCTCCGCCGCCGAGCTTCGCGCGCTGCTGAACGCGGTGGCGACCTACGCCGCCGGCGGCCTCAAGGCCTTGGAGCAAAGCCGGGACGGCGCCCGTCTGCTCTTGCCGCACATGAAGCGATGAGGATCATCCTGCCGGTCCTTGCCGGCCTGGTGCTGCTGGCCGTGCTCCTCCGCGTGTTCCTGACGACGCCGCCCTCTGATCTGGCGCGCCGGCTGCGCATGGCCGGCGGGCTCGCGCTGCTGGCCTTCGGGGGCGGCCTGCTGCTCGCCCGCCAGTTCGCATTGGCTTTGCCGGTCGGCTTCGCAGGATTCATCATTCTCCGCCGCGAAGCCGCGACGCGGAACGCGGCCCCGTCCGGGCGCACCTCGAACGTGCGTTCAGCCGGGCTGGAGATGATCCTCGACCACGAGAGCGGCGACATGGATGGCCGGGTTCTGGCCGGCCGCCATGACGGCCGAACGTTGTCCGAGCTCCGGCTGGGCGAGCTCCTGGAGGTGGCCGAGGATTTCCGTGGCGACGCCGACTCGCTACGGCTCCTGGAAAGCTATCTCGACCGCTCGCATGCCGGCTGGCGTGACGACCTCGACGCTGACCGGGCGGAGCGGCAGGGCGCGGCGCCGGGTGCGGGCGGCATGGACGCGAAGGAAGCCTACGATGTCCTGGGGCTTGATCCTGGCGCCAGCGAGGCGGAAGTCCGCGAGGCGCATCGCCGGCTGATGAAGCAGGTCCATCCCGACCGGGGCGGATCGGCCGCCCTGGCCGCCAAGATCAACGAGGCCAAGGACCGTATCCTCGGTAAGCATCGCCAGGGCCCACCCTAGTTCGGGACGGCCAGGCAGTTGATCGATCGACTCTTCAGCATGGCGCAGGCGCTGCGGGCTTCCTCCTTGTCGGAGAAGCCGGCGAAGCGGGCGCGGTAGAGCGTTGTCCCGCCGCGTTCGACAGGCTGGGTCAGGGCCTGCATCGAGGCGAGCGTCTGGCCCATCGAATCCTGGGCCTTGTCGATGAGCGCCTGGGCGCCTTCGGCGGTCGGCACGGCGCCGATCTGGATGTGCCAGCCGGTCGGGCCGGCTTGCGGATCGGCTGCCCGCACGGGGCTGGCTGAAGCGATGATATCGTCCCGCCCGGCTCGCGTTCTGGCCATTTCGGCAAGGCGCGCGATCGGGTCGTCGCCCGAGGCTTGCGGCGTGAGATAGGCGAGCTCGGCCACCTCGTTCGCCGAGCTGATCCTTGCGGCGATTGCGTCTTCCGCCAGTGCGTCAGGCGTCCCGGCGTCAGCCACGTCGCCCTGCTCGGGAACGGGCGAGGGCGCAGGGGTTGGAACGGGCACTCGGGCCGGCGCAAGGGCCGGAATGGCCATGGCGGCTGACACGATATCGCGGGTGGCTTGCGGGGCCGCGAAGGCGAGCGCCGTCTCCGATTCCTGTGCGGGGCGCGCGCGTGGCAGGCGCCATTCCAGCGCCAGATCCTCGGCGGCGGCTTCGGGGATCAGAACCTCGTCGCCACCGACTTCGCCGCTGCTGGCGATCAGGAGCGGGGCGGAGCGGTTGCCGCGCGTCGCGGCCGGGAGATATTTGGCGATCAGCTCGCGCATATGGGCGTCGCGGCTGGCGCCGGTCTTGCCGCCCATCACGACGGCGATGAGGTGGCGGTCGCCCCGCCGGACATTGGAGACCAGATTGAAGCCGGACGCGCGAGTATAGCCGGTCTTGATGCCGTCGACGCCTTCCACGGAGCCGAGCAGCCGGTTGTGGTTGCGGTAGGTCGTGCCGGCATAGTTGAAGCTGCGCGCGCTGAAATATTTGTAGTATGACGGGAAACGGTCCTGCAGGGCGGTGGCAAGCCGCACGAAATCACGCGCCGTGGTGGTCTGGCCCGGGTTCGGAAGGCCATTCGGGTTGCGGAACGTGGTTGAATTCATGCCGAGCGCTCGGGCAGTCTTGTTCATGCGCGCGGCGAAGCCGGAAACGCTGCCGCCGACATTCTCCGCGACGACGACCGCCGCGTCGTTGGCCGATTTGGTGGTGAGCGCCAGGATGGCGTCCTCGACCTTGATCGTCTTGCCGGCGCGCAGCCCGAGCTTGGAAGGCGCCTGGGCCGCGGCGTTGGCGGAGACCGAAAACTTGCTTGCGAGCGAGAAGCGCCCGGCCTCCAGCTCTCCGAAGAGGACGTAGAGCGTCATCATCTTGGTGAGCGAGGCGGGAAAGCGCTTCGCGTCGGCGTTGCGGGCGAATAACGTCTCCCCGGTGTTCCCGTCCACCACGATCGCCGCGTATTTCTCAACGGCTGAGGCGGGAACCGCGCCGCAAGTCAGCGCCAGGAAAACAGCGAAAATCGGGAGAAGATGGAACGTGAGTATCCGGTAACGCAACACGGAACGCCTCTGCACAGTGGACACCTTCTTGGCTTGGCTGGAGGGCTGGCCACGCAGCCCCCGGTGAGATGGTTTCCCTACTAGAAATTCTTGTCGTTACTATTCGGTAAAAGTGGCTCCCTTCAGCCGCGTATTTCCACCAAGGGCCGGGCGCCAGTCAACCCGGCGGCCCCCGCGCCCGGTCGCGAAAAGTCGCTTTGGGAGGGAGAGGAGGTTTTTTCAAGGCGGGCGCGGTGCGGCACAGAAAATCCTGACAATGCGGCCGGAAGCACTTAAATATGCAGGCGAGGAGAAGCCGGTGGGCCATGGCGAAGGACGTGCGGAAAGGCGACGACCGGAAAACCGGCGATGGCGCCGCGGTCGTGACGAAGACCAGGCCGAAGACCAAACGGCCGAGCCTCTATCGCGTGCTGCTCCTCAACGACGACTACACGCCGATGGAATTCGTGGTCCATGTCATCATGCGCTTCTTTAACAAGAGCCAGGAGGATGCGACGTTGATCATGCTCCACGTGCACAATCACGGCGTCGGCGAGTGCGGAATTTTCACCTACGAGGTCGCCGAGACCAAGGTCACCCAGGTGATGGACTTCGCGCGCAAGCACCAGCATCCTCTCCAATGCGTGATGGAAAAGAAGTGAGGCAGGCCGACAGGGTCGAACAAGGGGGGCGTAAAATCGCCATCAACGGGGAGAGGATCGCCGTCCGTGCGTTGGACCGAAAGGGCGCCCGCCCAACCCCGGATCTGAGCTGCAAAACCGGCCGCCCATGGCCGGACCAAAAGGTGAGGTAATTCGTGCCGTCATTCTCGCGCTCCCTCGAAACGGCCCTCCACAAGGCGCTTGGCCTGGCCAATGACCGCGACCAGGAATTCGCCACCCTGGAGCATCTCCTGCTCGCCTTGCTCGACGACAAGGATGCGGCGGCGGTCATGCGGGCCTGCAATGTGAGCATCGACAAGCTGAAGGGCGACCTCACCGAATATGTCGAGACGGAGCTCGCCAACATGGTGAGCCTGGACGGCGAGGACGCAAAGCCGACCGCGGGCTTCCAGCGTGTCATCCAGCGGGCGGTCATCCACGTCCAGTCCTCCGGGCGCGAGGAGGTGACCGGCGCGAACGTGCTGGTGGCCATCTTCGCCGAGCGCGAAAGCCATGCCGCATATTTCCTGCAAGAGCAGGACATGACCCGATATGATGCGGTAAACTATATCTCGCATGGGATCGCCAAGCGGCCGGGGGCCGAGGAGGCGAGGCCGGTGCGGGGGACGCGCGAGGAAACCGGCCGCGAGGCCGACGACGCCGAGGACGGACCCGGCAAGGAGGGCGCTCTGGAGGCCTGGTGCATCAATCTTAACGCCAAGGCTCGCGCCGGGAAGATCGACCCGCTGATCGGCCGCGAGGCGGAGCTCAAGCGCACGATCCAGGTCCTGTGCCGGCGCTCCAAGAACAATCCGCTCTATGTCGGCGATCCCGGGGTAGGCAAGACCGCGATCGCCGAAGGGCTCGCCAAGAAGATCGTCGAGAACGAGGTTCCCGACGTGCTCACCGGCGCCACCATCTTCGCGCTCGACATGGGCGCGCTCCTGGCCGGCACGCGCTACCGCGGCGATTTCGAGGAACGCCTGAAGCAGGTGATGAAGGAGATCGAGGCGCACGAGAACGCCATCATGTTCATCGACGAGATCCACACCGTGATCGGCGCCGGCGCCACCTCCGGGGGCGCGATGGATGCGTCGAACCTGCTCAAGCCCGCGCTCGCCTCCGGCACTTTGCGCTGCATCGGATCGACGACCTACAAGGAGTACCGCCAGTACTTCGAGAAGGACCGCGCGCTCGTGCGTCGCTTCCAGAAGATCGACGTCAACGAGCCGTCTATCCCGGACACGATCGAGATCATGAAGGGGCTGAAGCCCTATTTCGAGGAGTTCCACAAGATCAAGTATACCGACGAGGCACTGAAGGCGGCGGTCGAGCTATCGGCTCGTTACATCAACGACCGCAAGCTGCCGGACAAGGCGATCGACGTGCTCGACGAGACCGGGGCCAGCCAGATGCTGCTCAAGCTAGAGG
>JACCSN010000925.1 GCA_013812985.1 Hyphomicrobiales bacterium
TCCAGGGCCGGGGCTATCTGGCGGCTCTGGACATGCTCTGGCGGAGCGGCTGAGATAAGCCGTGCTTGACCGGATGGCGCGCGAGGGGCTTATTCGCCTTCAAATCGGTCCCGCGTCCTTCGAGGCCACCGCTTCGCGGCGGCGCCTCAGGATGAGGAATGTGGGAGATGGCGATTTTCAACCTCCTCATGCTGAGGTGCTCGCCTCGGGCGAGCCTCGAAGCACGCAACGCGCTGGTCCCGAGCCGACTGAAACTCTTTGGGATACCAAGGTGATCGACCATGGCTGAGCGGTCCTTTGCAAAGGAAGTCGAGCAACTCAGGATCGGCGCGGGCCAAGAATTCCGCGGCGAGGGCATTCTGGCGGTCACCAAGGCGCTCCTCGAATGCGGGGTCGGCTATGTGGCCGGCTATCAGGGCGCGCCGATCTCGCATCTGATGGACGTGCTGGCCGATGCGCAGGATATCCTCGCCGACCTCGGCGTCCGCTTCGAGGCGAGCGCCTCGGAGGCGACGGCGGCGGCCACGCTCGCCGCCTCGATCCATTATCCGATCCGCGGGGCGGTCACCTTCAAGTCGACGGTCGGCACGAATGTCGCTTCCGACGCGCTCGCGAACCTGGCGTCCGGCGGCGTAAAGGGAGGCGCGCTCATCATCGTCGGCGAGGATTACGGCGAAGGCGCCTCCATCATGCAGGAACGCAGCCACGCCTTCGCGATGAAATCGCAGATCTGGCTGCTCGATCCGCGCCCTAACCTGGAATCGATCGTCAAGGCGGTGCGGGACGGCTTCGAGCTGTCGGAAGCGTCGAACACCCCGGTGATGCTGGAGATGCGCATCCGCGCCTGCCATGTCCATGGGCGCTTCCAGGCGCGCGACAACCAGCGGCCGAAGATGAGCCTGGCGCAAGCGCTGGAAAACCCCGAGCGCGACGTGAATCGCATCGTGCTGCCGCCGGCCTCCTACCTCCACGAGCGGGAGAAGATCGAGAAACGCTGGCCGGCGGCGGTCAGGTTCATCCAGGAGCGCGCACTGAACGAGCACTTTGGGCCGAAGGCGGGCAAGGTCGGCATCGTCTTGCAGGGCGGCATGTATAACGGCGTCATGCGGGCGCTGCAGCGCCTCGGCCTCGCCGATATCCGCGGCCGGACCGACGTGCCGCTTTATGTGCTGAACGTCACCTATCCGCTGATCGACGAGGAGTTCCTCGATTTCGCCCGCGACAAGGACGCGGTGCTGGTCGTGGAGGAGGGCCAGCCAAACCATATCGAGCAGGCGTTCGGCGCCATGCTGCACAAGGCGCGGATTGCGACGCGGCTCTACGGCAAGGACCCGTTCCCGACCGCCGGCGAATATACCGGTGCGGTGATGTTGGAAGCGGTGCGCGGGTTCCTCGCCGCGACCGCGCCGAAAATGCTCAGCGACCGCGACCGCGCGCCGAACGCGCCGGGCGCCCCGGCCTTCCCGGAACTGGCGCAAGCCGTGCCGCCGCGCCCGCCCGGCTTCTGCACGGGCTGCCCGGAACGGCCGATTTTCGCCGCCATGAAACTGGTGGAAAAGGAGCTCGGGCCGCATCACGTCGCCGCCGACATCGGCTGTCATCTGTTCTCGATCCTGCCACCGTTCAATATCGGCGCGAGCACCATGGGTTACGGCCTCGGCCCGGCCTCGGCTTCCGCCTTCAATGTCGAGGCGAAGAAGCGGCCGATCTCGATGATGGGCGACGGCGGTTTCTGGCATAACGGCCTGTCGAGCGGCATCGGCAACGCCGTGTTCAACAAGCACGACGGCGTCACCATCATCGTCGACAACTTCTATTCGGCAGCGACCGGCGGGCAGGACATCCCCTCGTCCCGCGCGCAGAACCGCTCGCGCTCGACGAGCCATCCGATCACCGACGCGGTGCGCGGCGTCGGCGCCAAATGGGTGCGCCACACCGACCGCACCTACGACGTGAAATGGATGCGCGACACGCTGAAGGAAGCGCTGACCACCAAGGAGAAGGGGCCGAAGATCATCGTCGCCTCGTCGGAATGCATGCTGAACCGCCAGCGCCGGGAGCGGCCGCTCGTCGCCAAGGCGATCGGCGATGGCAAGCGGGTCGTGAAGCCGCGCTTCGGCGTGGACGAGGATGTCTGCACGGGCGACCATGCCTGCATGCGGCTGTCGGGCTGCCCGAGCCTGTCGGTGAAGGTGCTGGACGATCCGCTCCGCGACGACCCGGTCGCCACGATCGACCAGTCCTGCGTCGGCTGCGGCAATTGCGGCGAGGTCGCCGATGCGGCGGTGCTCTGCCCGTCCTTCTACCGCGCCGATGTGATCCATAATCCGCGCGGCTGGGATCGAGTTTCGGCGCGCATGCGTGCTTCTGTGACCGGCTGGCTGCAGCGGCGGCGCGAGCGAA
>JACCSN010000407.1 GCA_013812985.1 Hyphomicrobiales bacterium
CCGAGGCCATGCGCCTCGACCGTCTCGGCCAGCGGCCTCCCGGCCCGGTGCGCTTCCAGCGCCAGGTCGCGGACGTTCGTGGCGTCATTGACGACCCGCGGCCCTGACCCGCCGGGAATGGCTCCGACGGCTCGGCTGCCGGTCTCGGTTCTGAACTGGATAAGTCGCATTCGCCCTTCCCCACTGATATTCCCTTAAAGTCGAAAAACGCTCAACAATGTCGTCATGCCATGGCTTGAACATGGCATCCATTCCGTACCGATTCGAATCGGCGCGACCGTTCAAGTTAGAACATTAGGAGATGGTAGTAGAGGTCCCGCCAACCTGGGTTGTGCTTCTCGATCAAGGCAATTCTTCCATTCGCGCGGCCATGTCTTTATGGCTTTCTCCCGCCGGATCGTATCGATCACCCAATCGAACTCCTCATACCAGACGAGCCGCTTCACGCCGTAGCGGCTGGTGAAGCCCGGGGTGAGGCCCTCGCGATGATCCCAGATGCGCCCGGGTAGATCGGTGGTCACGCCGGTATAGAGCGTGCCACCTTTCTTCGACGCGAGGATGTAAGTGTAGCCCTTCACCGCGCGGATAGGAGAACGGAATGGATGCCATGGTCAAGCCATGGCATGACGACAATCCCAGGGCGCGTTCGGTACTGAGGCGCAACTGAGCAACAGGAGGAAAACTGGAATGTCCGAGCGGCTCACCATCGAAACCGACGACATCCTCGTCGAAGTCCTGCCGAGCCTGGGCGGCAGCCTCGCCGCCTTCGACCTGAGTCGGGGCAATGAGAGGCTGCCGGTGTTCCGCCGCTGGTCGGGCGAGTCTGAGAACCCGCGCACCTTCGCCTCCATCCCGATGGTCCCGTGGTTCGCCCGCATCTCCGGCGGCGGCATCACCTGGGACAGCCGGTTTTACCCGATCGCCCGCAACGACCAGAAGACACCCACCCGCTCCACGGCGACGGCTGGCGCTCGCCCTGGGAGGTGGTCGAGCATTCCGCCGAGCGCGTCGCCCTGCGGCTGAGGAGCCGGGCGATCCCGCCCTTCGACTACGAAGCGGACCTCATCTATTCGGTATCCGGCCCGGCTCTGGACGTGGCGCTGTCCATCCGGAATTGCGCCAGAAACCCGGTCCCTTATGGCATGGGCCTGCATCCCTGGTTCCCGCGCACGCCCGACGTGACGCTTCAGGCATCCGCCACCGGCACCTGGCTGCCGCAGCCGCCCGAGCTGCCGACAACGGCGGAAACCGACCCGATTCCCGCCGCCTGGGATTTCAGCAAGGCCCGCAGGCTGCCGCCGGAATTCATCGACAACTCCTTCTCCGGCTGGGATTCCCGCGCCCGCATCGAATGGCCGGACCAGGGCTACGCCGTCGCCATCGAGGCGGACCCCGCCATCCGCCTCTCGCATCTTTACGCGCCGGGGCCGGAGATGCCGATCTTCTGCTTCGAGCAGATCACCCACATGATCGACGCCTTCAACCTTGCCGGCGCGCCGGAGGAAAAAGGCCTGCGCGTCCTGGGGCCGGGCGAGGCGACATCCATGTGGGTGCGCTACCGGGCCGAGCGGCTTTGAAAGGCGTTGCTGCAGTTCACCACTTCAGGCTCTTGCCGCCGACCGTGCTGATCGGACAACCCGAACCATTGTCGCCCCCCGAACGTTCTCAGCGCGTACAGAACCGCCGAGCTACCGGAGATCGCATCATGCCGCAGGACAATCCAAAACAGCAGGGCAGCAAGATGCAGGAGGGGCAGACCAGCGACACGGAGCGCAAGGACGGCCTGGGAAAACCGGGGGAAGGCGCCGAGGTCGGCGGCTCCGACCCCGACAAGCACAACGCCGCGGGTCGCGGCGGGCAAACGCCCCAGGCCCACCGCCCGGCCGAGGACTAGCGCACCACCCCAACATTGCTCGTCCTCGGACGCTTCGTCAGCCAGACCCGGAGCGGGTTTCCTCCGAAGGCGCTATTTCTTCGGCTTCTTCTCCTGCTTCGGCGCTTTGGCCTTCTTCGGCTTCTTCCCGGATTGGGCGGGATCCCCGCAGGCGCCGGCCTGGGCCACGGAAACGCCGGCCATCGCCGCCTGACACGCATTGCCGTAGGTCTGCCCGTCGCATCCGCAAACCGGATCATACTGCTGCGTGCAGACGTCGGGCCTAGTCCGGCAGATGCCGAGCTGGTCGGCTGCGCCGC
>JACCSN010000419.1 GCA_013812985.1 Hyphomicrobiales bacterium
ACCGCGGGTTCGTTCATGGGCGGCTTTCGGACGCCGGCCCACCACTGGCGGCAACGTCGCAACCGGCCGGCATCCGAAACCCTTCACCATCCACGCCGTTCCGAGGACAAGTTGCTTTGCCTGAAAGCGGCCGTTCGGCCGCGATGAAGGCTCAGCAATGCACTGTGGTCGTCCTCGGCTGACATTAGCGTGACGATGGCCGGTAACGCCCGGCCGGCTCCCGGAATGTCCAGCATGGCGTGCAGCGCGAGTTCAGCCCCGCTAGCGATATCGGAGCGGCAGGTTTCTGGTCCCTCTCCGTCAATCGACCTGAGCCCGGAAGCCGGTCGCTGCGGAGGCCACGGGAGTGCTGGAGCCTTCCAGCATCTTCACGGCTGGCCCCCCGTGATGGGGTAAACGCGAACCGCGCCGACGGTTGGCCTAAAATCTAGTCCCAGTGCCTGCACGAGATCGGCCCGCACCGGCGCTTTGGCTTTGGCGCAGAGCCGCGCCACCCGCGCCAGGGTATCGTCGCCGGCTAGCGACGTGAGGTCGATGCAGGAGATAACCTTAAGAGCCAAGCTGCCTGCCACTCGTTCTTGACGGTACGGCGCGTGGTGAAGGTTGCAACCCGCCGCTCCACCGCCGACAAATCACCTGGGTGCCTTCGACCCAGTCGAGATGCAGCGGCGAGCCCTCGTTGCGGACGTCGGTTGGCGCCGGGCACGCGAAATCTGCACCGCTGATTGACGGCGTACGTTCGGCAATGCATTTCGCTCCCCGAGGCAGCGGCGCCAACTTTCGTGATGATAGGGTCTCCAAAGATTCCAGTTGGTCACGCCGCACGTGCGCGCCTGAGCCGATTGCGCGACTAGCTCGCCATTAGAACGGTTTGGATGCGACGGTGCTCCTCGCCCATAAGTCGCCCCGCACGTGGCCGCTCCACCTCTAGGCCGAGTCGGGTGGCGAGTTTCAGGCAGAAGAATTGCAGCTCTATGGTCGCGGAGATCACTGCAGAGAACCTCTCGACGGGTCCCGACGGCATGTTGGGCATTCGCTCGACCGACCATGAGCGGACGCCAATTGTCTGATACGCGGAACAGACCTCCTGGCCGCGCCTTTTGCTCATCTCACTTGTGGCGATGGTAATCAGCGCGTCGTCGGGCTCCAGGATGAAATTCATCCCGTGGATGAAGTTCTCCGTCTCCGCAGCAAGGGCCAGAAACCCGCCGGCTTCATGCAGCTTGGCTGCGGCGTATGCGGCGCTTCCCAGATCAGGGCCGCCGCCCAGAAAAACGAAGCGCTGGGCCGCGCCGATCCGCGCCAATAAATCCCTGTTCCTGTCCTCAGCCACGGCGATCCAGCCGGGTAGCTTCTCCAGTGAGGCCGCAATCGTCCGCGGCTCACGCCCTGACCAAGACAGCGCGAGCATGGCGAGCGCCTGCAACGTGACAAGGTAATCAAGCGTATGCGGCGTCTTGCGCGAGATCGGCGCGAAGGGGAGCAGGACCAGATGATCGGCGAGGTTGGCCAGATCGCTGTCTGCGCGGCAGGTCAGTGCGACGACGCGAGCGCCGGCCTGTTTCGCCGCGTGCGCGGCCTCGACGGTTCGTCTGGTGCCGCCAGAGATCGAGGACAGGATGACAGTGTCGGTCGACGTTAACGCTGAGTATCCCGCCAGCTCCATCGCCGTCGTAGCGCGCACGTCGAGTTCGAGCGCGCGGAAGACATCCCCGAGCGCCGCCGGGGCGAAGGCCGAATCGCCGCAGCCGCCTGCGAAAATTCGTCCGCCGGGCCTTGGGATGTCGCTCACCGTCGCCGCCAAAGGCTGAAGACAGGCGGGCAGGATTTCTTCCTGCGCGCGGATCTCTCGCTCCATCGTCTCGTTCATCAGCTCGGCTCGCCGGCTTGCCTGAAGACGTCCCGGCCCAGCGACCAGATTGCCGCCGGCGGCACAGGCCCGAACTCGGTCAGCAGTCCCGTCGTCAGTTCGGACGGTATCACCTCCAGCTCCGGCGCGGAAGTGTCGACAAGGCTCGAGCTTGCTTCGCCCAGCCCGGCGAGCAGGACCTCGTCGTAGGCACGGATCGCGGGGGTGGGGCGGTGGCCGTCATAGCTGCGCCTGTCCAGTTTCATCATGTCGGTGCAGCCATAGACCTCAACGCCGAGCGGGCGAGCCAGGCGGGCGACCAATCTGCTGCCGATTGTGTTCAGGAACGAACCATCGGCCCGCAATGTCTCGACCCCAAGGAGGACCGTGTCGCATTCCGCCAAGCCGTGCTCGATGGCCGCATCCGGGATGAAGCGCACCGGGATTCCGGCAGGCAGGAATTCATCCAGGTACTTCACCCCGCCGGCGATGCTGCGGCTTTCCGGCACGACGATCAGCGCCGGGCGCTCCTGCTTCGAGAGCCGCAGCACGATGGCCGCGACAGAGCTCGAATAATCGAAGGCCATGATGCCTCGTGCTCCGGCCAGATGCCGCGCCGCTTTGGCGACGAGGCGCTCCTTGCGGGCGGCCTGATCTTCGGTCCAGCGCTGGGCACGCTCCTTGAGCAGCGCAGCGCGGGACGTCTCCGGCGCGGCGTCCAGGCCTGCCATGATTGCGGACAGGCTGTTGCCGATTACCGGGGTGTCGCGGCCGCGTGTGGCGGCGATGAAGTCGGCGGCCAAGCGCGCCCTGTCCAGTGCCTCGGCGGGATCGGGATAGCGGTCGAGAATGTGGCGCAACAACTCGATGCTGAGCGCGACGTGCCGGCTGGCGCCCAGCACGCCCTCGTCGACGATCTGCCACAGAAACTGCATCGTGTCGTCGTTTGGGGGCCCGTAGCCCGCCCGCGCCAGGGCCGAGACGTGCTCAAACCGCCGTTTAGGCATGAGCATAATCCGTGTGCGGCCGGCCCAGTTCCTTATCGCTGAGCCGCGCCTCAACCGCGGCGCGCAGGGGCATCCCGGCATGCGCTCCGAAGGTTTGCGTGGAGAGGGCCGCCGCGGCATTGGCGAAGCGCAGCCGTTCCCGGACGGGAGCGCCCTCCAGCAGGCGCGCAAGGTAGGCCGCCGCGAAGCAATCGCCGGCCCCGGTCGTATCGACGGCCTCGACTGGCATCCCGGGCGCCTGCTCGACTCCGTCAGTGGATACCTGGCGACTCCCATCCGCCCCCAGCGTGACAACGATCGTGCCGGAACCCTCAGTACCTGGCTCCGGTGCGTGGCCGAGTATGTCGCTCACCGCCTCCCACCCGGCGCGATTCAGGAACAATACGTCGACCAGCTGCAAGAAGTCCGCCAGACGCTCCGGGGCTCGTTTCAGGTCGGGCACCTCAAGGTCCAGCGAGGTCGACAATCCGAGCCGCCTAGCCTGGGCCAACGCGCACGCGGTCAGCTCCGGGCTGCCGTAGCTGAGGTGAACGTGGCGCACCCCCGCAAGAGACGCGGGCGTCAGGTCGGAGAGGCGCGGCATGAAAGCCTCGGTCTCCAGACGGATCAGCGTCTTCTCGCCCGAAGGCGCGAGCAGCACGATGCACATGAAAGTGTCCGTCCCGGTGCGCCGGGCCACATGGCTTACGTCGACTCCGTCGGCCGCAACGCTGGCGAGCGCCGTCGCGCCCTCGGCATCGTCGCCGATTGCAGCCAGCAGCCGGACCGAACGCCCGAGCCGGGCAAGCGCTACGGCCGTATTGGCAGCCATGCCACCCGGCATCAGGCCGAGCCGCCGCCCCGATACCTTCTCGTCCGACCCCGGTCGCTCGGAAACGGCGACCAGCAGATCCATGTCGAGATCGCCGATGCAAAGCACGTCCACACCCGGCGTCACGCGAAGCGCCCCCTGAGAGCCCGGAAGCCGCCGCCGGCCGAAACCGAGACGATGAGCAGCGCACCGATGATGCCGAGCTGCCATGCCGCCGAGATGTTGGCGAGCTGCAGGCCGATCTGCAGCGTCGTGACGATCAGGACGGCGACGATCGTGCCAGGGATACCGCCCGTGCCGCCGAAGATATGGGTGCCGCCGAGCACGGCGATTGTCACGGCCAGAAGCTCCAACCCCTTACCGGCGTCGGGCCGCGCGGCGAGAAACCAGGACATCGAGATTATGCTGCCCACCGCCGCCAGGACGCCGCTCAGGATGTAAAGCCCCGTGCGGATACGGGCGACGTTCAGCCCGGCCAGGTGCGCCGCGCGGTCATCATTGCCGCAGGCCACGATGTGGCTTCCGATCCGCGTGCGCGTCAGCACGATGTGAAGCAGAACGGCGACCGGGATGAGAACGAACAGGAACGAGTTCGGTATGCCGCCCATCGCCCCCTGGCCGAGCCAAGCGAAGCCCTCCGGGAAGCCGCCGAGCGGCCGGCCCGCCGTAAAAGCGAGCGCCAGGCCGCCATAGGCGAACATCGTCGCCAGTGTCGCCATGAGCGAGGGGATGCGCAGCATGTTGACCAAGACGCCGTTCAACAGCCCGAGGGCGGCGCCGAAAACGAGGCCCGCCGCGCAGGCCGCCAGCACGGGCGTTCCGGCGCCGACCAGCGTGCCAACGAGCACGCCGATCAGCGACACCATCGAGCCGACAGAGAGGTCGATGCCCGGGCCGCCAGCTAGCATGATCAATGTCTGGCCGAGGCCGAGCAATCCGAGGATGGGGATATACTGGAGCAGATAGGGGATCGTCCGCGCCTGGAGGAAATACGGCGACAGCAGGCTCATGACGACCAGAGACCCGACCCACAGCCCCAGGAGAAGCACGAGCCGTGCTTGCAGCGGATCATGCGAGATCCTTGCGATAAAGGTCTTCACGACAGTGCTCGCGGGTTGTTGCGGCCGCTGACCGAATCGATCGTCAGCACGACGATCAGCAAGCTGCCGATGATCACCGTTTCCCATAAAGACGAGACGCCGATCAGCACTAGGCCGTTCTGGATTATCTTGATGAAGACGACGCCGAGCAGCGTGCCGAGCAAACTGCCGAGGCCGCCGCGGATCGAGGTGCCGCCGAGGATCGTCGCTGCGATGGCTTCCAGCGCCACGGTTGTGCCGATGTTGATTTCGACGTTCCTCAACCGCGCCACATAGAGGAGGGCGGCGAAGCCGGCAAGCAGCCCCAGCAGCCCATAGGTGGCGATCTTGGTGCGGTCGACATTGATGCCGACGAGGCGGGCGGACCCTTCGTTGCAGCCGATCGCGTAGAGATGCCGGCCGTAGGCGAAGCGCCGCAGCAGCACCCCGCAGAGGCCGAACACGGCGAGGATCACGAGGGCGGCCGCCGGAAAGCCGAGAACGGTTCCGTTGACCAGCGGCGACAGGGTGCCGGGAAGGCCGGCGATCCACTGGCCGCCGATAACCAGGAACATGATGGCGCTGAAGATGTATAGCGAGCCGAGGGTGGCGATGATCGGCGGCACGCGGAAGCGGCTGCACAGGATGCCGTTCCAGACCCCCAACGCCGCGCCGACCCCGAGGCCGATCGGCACGACCAGCAAATCGGGCAAACCGGCCTGGTAGGCCTTGCCGATGAAGATGGCGGAGACGGCCAGAATGCCGCCGACGCTGACGTCGATGCCGCCCATGATGATGACCAGCGTCATGCCGGCGCTGACGATGGCGAGCTCCAGCGATGCCCGCAGCGTCGAAACGATGTTGCCCACGGTCAGGAAGTAGGGGGAGCTGAGCGCGAAGCCTGCGCCCACCGTCAGGATGGCGGCGATCAGCACCAGCTCGCGCCTCGCGGTGGGCGATGCGAAGCGCAGCGGCGGCGCGGCGGCGCGTGTGTCTGCCATGGGTTTCCTGAAGACCAGCCGGCGGCCGCAGCGAAGCGACCGCCGGAACAGACCCTAGAAGTTGAACTGGTCGATGTTGTCCTTGGTGAAGATCATCGGCGGGCCGAGAAGCAGGATCTTGTCCGCCTCGATCCATTTACCTGGCGCCTTGAGCCCGTCCACCTCGACCGTCTCGCTGAACGCCTTGCCCTCGGCGAGCTGCTTGCCGGCCCAGACCATCAGGTAGCCGAGGTCGTAGGGGCTCCACAGCACCGAATAGGTCATCGCCCCGCTCTTCATGTAGTCGCGGATCGTGTTCGGCGAGCAATAGCCGGTGGTGACCACCTGGCCGATCTTGCCGGCCGCCTCGACCGCCTGCGCCACGCCCGGGCAGGTCGTGGAGGCGATCCCGATAATGCCCTTCAGGTCGGGGTGCCGGGTCATCGCGTCGGTGGCGTATTGGAACGCTTTGGCCGCCGTTCCGTCGGTGTTGTTGACGGAGACGATCTCGATGCCGGGATAGTTGGCCTTGGCGCGCTCCTGGATCGCCGCGATCCAGTTGTTGAGGCTCTGGATGGTGGGGGCGTCGGAAATGATGGCGATCTTGCCGGTTTCGCCGACCCGCTTGACCATTTCGTCCATCAGCGTGAAGCCGAGATCCTGGTCGAGCGCCTGGGCGACGTAGAAGGCGCGCCCGGTGCCCGGCGCGTCGGCGTCGGAGGTGATGACGTGGACACCCGCCGCCGTGGCCTTGGCAATGGCCGGCTTCAGCGTCTCGACATCGACGGGCGACACCGCGACCACATCGAAGCCCTGGTTAACGAAGCTTTCGAAGATGCGAAGCTGGTCGGCCGAGTTGGTGCTCGTCGGGCCTTCCTGCACATATGTGGCGCCGAACTTCTCGGCGGCCGCCTTGCCGCCTTCCTCCATGGCCACGTAATAGGGGATGCCCTGTATCTGCGGCACGAAGGCGATGCGCGGACCGTCCTGCGCGCTCGCCGATCCCCACGCGGTGACGGCAAGGGCCGCTCCGATCAGTCCCGTCAGCAATCTCTTCATCACTGCTCTCCCTGGTTCAACGTCACTCGTGCCGCGCCCGCCGGAACCGTTCGGAGGCGCGCCGCCGCTCAAGCCGCGGGCGGCTGC
Organism: Hyphomicrobiales bacterium; assembly: GCA_013812985.1. Next base: position 6,873 of record JACCSN010000419.1, read on the forward strand.
ACCTCGTAAGCCCCGGTAATGAGGCCGATGATCTCCTCCGGCGTCGTCGTCCGCGTCTGACGCACGGCGATGCAGCGGCCATGGCGCATGACCGAGATGCGGTCGGAGACGGCGAAGACGTCCTGGATATTATGCGAGATGAGCACGACCGACTTGCCGCGCGCCCTGAGCCGCTGCACGAAATCGAGCACCTTGCGGACCTCGGCGACGGCCAGCGCCGCCGTCGGCTCGTCCATGATGATGAGGTCGGCGTCCATGTTCAACGCACGGGCGATCGCCACGCCCTGCCGCTGGCCGCCCGACAGGTTCTCCACCCAGCCGTCCAGGCTGGGAAGATGCACGTCGATCTGGTTGAGGAGTTCTTCCGTGCGCCGCCGCATGGCGCGGCGATCCAGGAAGGGAAGCCCGAAGCGTGGGCGGGTGATCTCGCGGCCGAGGAAGATGTTGTCCGGGACAGTCATCTTCCCGGCGAGCGCGAGCTCCTGGTAGATGGTGGCGATGCCGCTCGCCCAGGCATCCTTCGGCGAGTGGAAGCGCATCGGCTCGCCGCGCAGGAGCAGCTCCCCGGCATCGGCCAGATAGGCTCCTGACATGGTCTTGATGAGGGTCGACTTGCCGGCGCCGTTGTCGCCGACCAGCGCCATCACCTCGCCTTGCGCCACGACGAAGTCGACGCCATTGAGGGCGACAAGACCGCCGAAGCGCTTGACGATGCCGCGCATCTCGAGAAGCGCGCTCATGGCGATGCCACGCGAAAGCGGGCTGCGAGAGCCATTTCGGGGTTGCTCATGTGCACGGCTTTCATGCGGCCGATACGAACGCGACGGGGCCGGTCGGAGCATCGAGCAGCCGCGCGATTTTGGCCATCGATGTCAGGCGCGCCTGGGCGCCTTCGGCAGTGACGGCGAGCGCGGCCGCCACATTGGCGTGGCGAGCCGCATCCGCCAGGTCGCGACCATGCAGCCAAAGGCCGAGGAAGACGCCGGCGAACGTATCCCCGGCGCCCGTCGAGTCCACCACCTCGACCGGCAAAGCCGGAACCGAGATCGGCGCCGCGTCCCCCAACGGGAAGACCGCCGCGCCGCGATCCGCCAAGGTCAGCACGACGTGGCCCCGATCCCGACAACCGGCCACGTAAGGCGTGAAAGCCTCGACCACATCGGTCAAGCCGGCGCGCAGCCCGAGCACCGCGCGGGCCGTCTCGGCGTTCAGGAAGACAAGATCGTGGGACTTGAGCAGCGCCGCGAAATCGCGGGCATTGCAGGATTGCGCGGGGAGGCCGGTCGTGTGGAGGCTCACCTTCCAGCCAGATTCGCGGAAGCGCGCGATGGTCTTGCGCATGCGTCCGACATGGTAGCCTTCGACATGCAGGCAGCGCGGCCGGTTTTCCTCGGCGATCGGCAGGTGGGCGGCGAGATCGGTTTCGGTCAGCTCGAAGGGTTCGTTGATGATGGTGCGGCTTCCGTTCGCTTCGACGATGACGAAGCAGCGCGACAGCCGATCATGGTAGGGGCGGCGGATCGGCAGGGCATGGACGCCTTGGCGGGACAATTCCGCCAGCGCCCATTCGCTGTCGGGATCGCCCCCGATCGCGGTGGCAAGTTCCACGTCGAGGGCGCAATCGCCGCCCAGCGCCGCGGCGGCGGCGGCCACATTGGCGGCCGGCCCGCCGAGCGCCTTCTCGATGTGATGGGCGGTGATGCGGTCGTCGCGATGCGGCAGCACGTCGACGCGCGCCATGTAATCCACGCTGATGTAGCCGACGGTGATCAGATGCGGCAGCTTCAGCCGGGCAACCTCGTCGAAGTCGCCGGCCATACCGATCAAGGAGCGCGCCAAGGCGTTGGGTCGGTAGGCGAGACGCTGCATAGCAGCTTCGACGCGTTCCCGTGTCTTTGGGCGCACCCGAGCCGACCCGTTGCAAACATGCGAGACGGTACCGATCGAGACGCCCGCCTCCCGCGCAACGTCGACGATGGTGGGCCGCTTGCGTCTCATCGCGCGTTAGAAACGGAGTATCGAGCCAAAGCTTCCCAAGTCATCAGAGAGCAGGCACCCGGGTTGAAGGCTTTCAATCTGGATGGCTTCTTGGAGCAAGGCAATAGCCAATCCGGCAGGGAAGCGTAAGCGATTGCCCATTGCAGGCGACATTGACATGGCAAATTGTCCGCCTAACGTAGTAATCGGAGTTTGAAGCGCGGGTTCGCGCCTTGCTCCTGTCGAAAGGGAGGTCAGAATGTTAAAAGGTTTCAGTTTCATCCTGCCAGCGCTTCTGGCGCTGCCATTGTCCGGGGCGCTCGCGCAGGACAAGCAGCCCATCAGCAACAAAACTTGCGACGAGCTGATCGCCTTCTATGACAAGCTGCCGTTCACCGATGTCCTGCCTCTGGAGGCTGGGCCGATCGCGATCAACGGCGAAGAGCGCGACATTACCATCGGCTTCTCGCAGACCGGATTTAACCATCCCTGGCGCATCGCCATGCTGGAAGCCATGCAGGCTGAGGCGTGCCGGCACCCGAATGTCTCGCTGCTCGTGCTCGATGGCAATGTCGACGTGGCCAAGCAGAACAACGACGTGCGCGATCTTCTGGCGCGCGGCGTCGATGGCGTGGTGATGAGCCCGGTGGAATCCGCCGGTCTGGTCCCGGCCTCGCGCGCGGTGATGGACGCCAAGTTGCCGCTCGTTCTGCTCGACCGCGACGTGCCATCCGAGAAGACCCTGTTCATCGGGCAGAGCAATGTGACGATGGCCGAGCAGGTGGCCGAGCGCATGGCCAAGGATCTTGGCGGCAAGGGCAATGTCGTCGTCATCACCGGCCTGCAGGGCTCGTCGCCCGCCGTCGACCGCGACAAGGGCATGATGAACGTGCTCGCCAAGTATCCGGACATGAAGGTGTTGGTGAAGGGTGACGGGCAGTGGATCCGCGAGCCCGCCGTCAAACTCATGGAAGACTGGCTCACCGCGCATCCGGAGATCAACGCCGTCTTCTCGCATGCCGAGGAATCGTCCTGGGGTGCCCAGCTTGCCATCGCCCGTGCCGATCGCTGCGCCGAAGGCATCAAGCATTATACGCATGACGGCTCCAACGCCGGTTTCAAGTCGGTGAGCGCGGGGACCTTCGGAGCGGACGGCAACTACACCCCGTTTATCGGCGATGTCGGCCTGCGCGCCGTGCTCTACACGCTGATGGGCAAGGATATTCCCGACCGCAAGGAATACGAGAACGCCGGCTTCCAGCTGGCGCTGCCGGATTCCCCCGCCGTGGTGGCGGAGAACGCCGAGGAATGGGCCGGCCGTGGCTGGGGCGATTTCGAGCCCGCTCCGGATCCCTGCAAGTCGTAGCTGACCACCCCGCCGAACCGAGCCAGCCCGTGTCTACCCCCGTAACTGGGGACGCCGAGATCGCGGCGAGCGGAACCGGGCTGGCGCTGCTTGAGGGGAGGGGCCTGGACAAGTCGTTCGAGGGCAACCGTGTCCTCTCGAGCGTGGACTTCGCCGTCCTTCCGGGCGAGGTCCACGCCATCGTCGGCGAGAACGGCGCCGGCAAGTCGACGCTGATCAAGATTTTGGGCGGGGTCTACCAGCCCGATGCGGGACAGCTCCTCGTGGGCGGGACCGAGCGCCGCCTGCGATCACCGCGCGACGCGCTGGCCAACGGCATCGTGGCAATCCACCAGGAGCTCTCGCTCGCCCCGCATCTCTCCACGGAAGAGAACATTTTTTTGGGGCATTTCCCCATGCGGGCCTTTGCGGTGGACCGCGGCGAGATGCGCCGGCGCACTTTGCAGCTTCTGGAGCGGCTCTCCGTCGAGGTCGATCCGGGGCGCCCGGTCGGCGAGCTCAGCATCGCCCAGCAGCAGATGGTGGAGATCGCCAAGGCGCTGTCCTTCGATGCACGGCTCCTGATCCTCGACGAACCCACGGCGGTGCTCGACCAGGACAGGGTGGCCACCCTGTTCAAGGTCATCGGCCGGCTGCGCGAGCAGGGCATCGGCATCGTCTACATCTCCCATCACCTGGAGGAAATCTTCCAGATCGCGGACCGTGTCACCGTCCTGCGCGATGGCAAGCGCACCGGCACGGAGCATGTTCGCGCGGTGGATCAGGACTGGCTGGTCAACCGGATGATCGGGCGGGACTTTCCGCCCCACGCACCGCATGCCCGCAGCTCCGGACGCCCCGCCATCGAGGTCGAGGGATTGTCGGTCCCCCGTCAGTTCGAGGACGTGTCCTTCTCGGTCAATGAGGGCGAGATCGTCGGCCTCGCCGGCCTGGTTGGTGCCGGCCGCTCGGAGGTGGCGCATGCCCTGATGGGGCTGACGCGGACCAGCGCCGGCCGCATAAAAGTGTTCGGCCGGGAGGTCCGCATCGACGGCCCCGCGGCGGCGTCGCGGCTCGGCATCGCCTACGTGACCGAGGACCGCAAGGCCTACGGGCTCCTGCCGAACCGCCCGGTGCTGGAGAACGTCACCGTCGCCAACTTGAAACGCTTCTTCCGCTTTCCGTTCCTGCGGCGCCGCAAGGAACGAGCCTTCGTGCGCGAGATGATCGGCCTCCTCGACATCCGCCTCGGCAGCATGAGCACGGAAATCCGCAACCTCTCCGGCGGCAACCAGCAAAAGGTGCTGATCGGCCGCGCTTTGGCGGTGGAGCCGAAGATCCTGATCTTCGACGAGCCGACGCGCGGCGTCGATATCGGCGCCAAGCAGGAGATTTACGCCTTCATCGAGCGCCTGGTGGCGCAGGGTGTGGCCATCGTGCTGATCTCGTCGGAGATGGAAGAGGTACTGCGACTGTCGGACCGCATCATTGTCTTGCGCCGGGGCCGCGTCGCGGCGACCATGCCGCGCGAAGCCGCCAGCGAGGCCGCCATCATGAGAGCCGCAGCCCTTGCCTGACCCCACCGTTCCCGCAGCTCCCGCGCGACACCTTTCAGGTGGCCTGGCCAGCCGCGCCCGGCAGCAGATCGGCGTCGTCCTGGCGCTGGTCGCGCTGATCGTCGTGGCGAGCCTCGTCTCCGACCGCTTCCTCACCGTACCGAACCTGCTCAACATCCTGCGCCAGGTGGCCATCGTCGGCATCCTCGCCGTCGGCCAGACCTTCGTCATCCTGACGGC
>JACCSN010000430.1 GCA_013812985.1 Hyphomicrobiales bacterium
CGGTTGTCGGTGAAGCCGAGCAGCTTGCGCTTTTCTGCGGGCACAGCCGCGCCCTGTCTGTTCATCCAGCGCAGCGTGCTCGACACCAGAAGGGTCGTCGCTGAGCTCCGTCCTTCCGCTGACAATCCCGCGAGCTTGTTGATCTCCCGCGCCTGTTGCGCCGGCTGATGACCGCAGGCGGGGCAGAACCGGAACTTGCCCGGAAGGAACCAGCATACACGCCCGCTGCCACCGACTCGGCCAGTGGTGTCGACTGTTATGGCTCGCGGCGCCGACGATCTGCGTTCGGACTTGAGGCGGAGGCCAGAAGCTACCGTCTCCGTCCAGTCCTCGGGGAAGTCTTCCGGTTCACCGCTGAAATGATACTCGAGATCGCCTTCTGGCTCGGGCATAAGATAACCTGCCCGTTCACTCGCCGACGGGTCATCGAGTGGTGTGTCGTCGATTGACCGCGGAGCGGCTTCCTGCTGCCCGTCGACCTCGGACAGCAGCACGGGATGCTGCTCCTGACCGCAGTTCCGGCAAAAGAACGTCGGATAGAGCCGGGAGACTCCGTCCTCGGGGTCGAACCGCTGCCCGTCCAGCGTTATCCGGCGCTGCCCCGCGGCGTGCAGAGTGGAGTGAACATGGCCCGCCCCGGAGACGAACTGATGCAGCTTGAAGGCCATGAAAGCTCGCTCGCCCGTCCCGCCACGAGCCGATGCGGGTGAGCTCATCAGCGTGAGGTGATGCTCCAGCCGCCCGCGACATAGCGCCTCGCCGCGGCCTGTCTGTTGAGCGAGCCGCCCGGCGGCGGAGGCGAGGGTGGTCGGCCGCCTTCGCTTCAGCACCTGCACGTCGTCCAGGCCGATTTCCATTTCGATCCAGACTGCCAACGGGTCGGTGACAAGCGCCTCGTCCGACAGTCCCTCCACCGGAGCGGCGTCGAGGACGGCCGCGAGCGCGGGAGTGAGGGCCTCAGATTTTATAGCCGGATTGGTGGCGCGTTTTAGACTTTCGGTGATGATACCATCGGCGCCGATACTGGCCCCGAACAGGCGAGAGGCGACCGCCGCCACCGCGGTTGCAGAATCCCCCGCCTCAGCACTAGCCATCGTCGCCGAGGTCCCGATGCATACTGGTGCGTGCTCGGAACAGAGGCGATCGCGCACCCGCCGCATCAGCATTGAGACATCGGCGCCCTGCCGGCCGCGGTAGGTGTGCAGTTCGTCCAATACGATAAAATCGAGACCGCGGCAGTTCGCCAGCACCTGCCGATCACGGGGGTTGTCCCTCGTCATCAGCAATTCAAGCATGACGAAGTTGGTCAGGAGCAGGTCGGGCTTCAGGGTGCTGACCTGCTCGCGCTCCGCCTCGCTCTCCTGGCCGGTGTAGCGGGCAAACGTCGGCCGAAGCGCCGGCGGCAGTCCCGATTGCGCCAGGAACTTATCGAGTTCCTTCATCTGGCTGTTTGCCAGGGCATTCATCGGATAGACCACGATCGCGCGTGTGCGCGGGGCCTCGCCCGCCACCCTGGCCCGGACGGCCGCATCTACGATCGGCACGAAAAAACAAAGCGATTTGCCCGAGCCCGTGCCCGTGGTGACGGCGAAGCTCTCACCCGCGGCAGCTTTCGCAACCGCTTGCTCCTGGTGCCGATGCAGCCGAATCGGGCCCGCATCGGTTCGAAAGATTTCGGCGGTGAGTGGATGGAGCACGCCCTCGCGGGCCAGTTCGGCGACGCTCAGGCCCGCTTCGAAGTGCGGGTTCAGGCTGACAAGCGGCTCAGGCCAGAACCGGCCGCTCGCGTAAAGGGCATTCACGCGCTCGCGAATATCCTGCGCCCGAATCTGCGTAAACGAGCGCGCGAATCGCTCATAGTCGCCGATAAGCCTGCGATCGAGACCGAAAACATCCATTCTCGAAGCCTTAATGCATTCGCCACGTCTATTCCTGAAGAAAGGATCGAGGCTATCGTCGGTCAGCTTGGCTTGGCGGGGCCCTACTTTTCAAGTTTCCCGTGTTCCCGAGCCCAGCCGAGATACTGGGTGATGCTGTCGACCTGATCGTCATAACAGCCGCTCGGGAATCGAAACCGATCTCTTCCCGAGGCCCATGGCTAGCTGCTTCGATGCGGCATTCGTCACCCGCCAAAGCGATGGCAAGGCGATCCGGCGATCCCTCTGGACGACCCAGTTCGGCGAGCGAGTGGGCGAGAATGTTGTTGAAGGCCTTGATCACGGGATGTCCGAGCTGCTTCGAAACCCAGACGCTCTCCTGCATGCCTGCATCGATCTCCGGTATCTGCGGATCACGCCAGCCGGGATACGCCAATACAGGGGAAGGCTCGAAGCAGACCTGCTCGTCTGGGCCCCGGGGCCGCGACTACCCCATTGCTCGGCTAGAGAGCCAGCTGAAATGCCCTCAGTGCGGTAGCCGGCGGGGTTCTGGTCGCGTTCATCCCACCATCGGAGCCGGCGGGGACAGTCGGCGGGGAGATCGCGAGAGACGGATCTGATATGAGATGAGATCGCAGCGCGGATTTCCCTCGTCCGCTGACGCCCATCCCGGCCGTTCGGCGGACCTTCTTCGGATTACTGCTCCTGACCCGGAGCGGACGGTCGCCCTGAATTCGCGCGGATAACGCAGCCCACTGGTGATCCGGATCGCGAAGTCCACCTATCGGCCGTGCTGCGACAACTCGACGTTCTTCCAGGACTGCAATCACGGTTCGGCGCTGCTCGGGCTTCTTGAGCTAGCCCGTCTTATTCACGGTTCCTCGGCGTGTCGGTGATCCGCGGCGAGTAGGCGTGCGGGATCGAGGTGTGTTTTTCACCGCTGCTGGAGTTTGACCTGGAACGCGTTGGCGGTTGGAGGGAGCG
>JACCSN010000445.1 GCA_013812985.1 Hyphomicrobiales bacterium
ACCACCGGCCGCTCCAGTTTCGCCGCCGGCTTCGGCAGCGCCGGCGACCGGCGCCCCCCGGCCGGTTCCGCCGCCCCAAACGGTAATTCCGCCGCAATAGCGAGACAGTGCGGGTTATGATGACGAAATCCTCCTCCCTATCGGCATTCCTTGCCATCGGCCTCCTCTCCGCACTGCTTGGCGGGTGCAGCGCGTTAAGCGGGTTCAATCCGTTCAATACGAAGGAGGAGCTGCTTCCCGGCGAGCGGCGGGCGGTTCTGCCCCGCGCCACCGACGAGATCGCCGGCGGATCCCCTTCGATCGGCGGCTCGGCCCCGTCCGACTCGTCGCAATCCGGAGATGTGGCCAACGCGCCGGGCAATGTGAGCCTTGCAAGCGCGTCGGGAGCGGTTTCGTGGCGAACCCGCGTGATCAAAGCGACGGGCAAGCGCAATGTGCGCCCCACGATGCCGCCGCTCAGCCACGGCGGCAGCATCTTCGTCTACGACGCCAGCGGCGTGGTGAGCGCGCTCTCCCCCGGCGGAGCGACGGCCTGGTCCGTGTCGCTGGCGCCGGAAGGCGAGAAGAGCCGCACCCCAGGCGGCGGCATCGCGGCCTCCGGCAATTCGCTGTTCGCGGCCACCGGGTTCGGGGAGGTGGTTGCGCTCGACGCGGCCAGCGGCAACCGGTCCTGGACCTTCGACTTGAGCGCCCCGGCTCAATCGCCGCCGACGGTGGCGAACGGCAAAGTCTATGTGGTCAGCTCGACGAACGTCCTGCATGCCATCAACCAGGCGGACGGGACCGAGGCTTGGCAGTATCCAGGGATTCCGGAAACCGCTGGCGTGCTGTCGAGCGCCAGCCCGGCGGCCGCCGGCGACGTGGTCGTCGTCCCCTATTCTTCCGGCGAGGTGATCGCCTTCGACGCCGCTTCCGGCGACACCAAATGGGCGGATGCGGTCCTTCGCTCGACAAGGACGCTCGCGGTGTCGGGCCTGAACGACGTGGCGGCAAGCCCGGTGATCTATGACGGCGTGGTCTATGCGACCGGCGTTTCGGGCCGCACGATCGCGGTGCGCCTGGACGATGGCGAGCGGATCTGGGAGCAGAACATCGGCAGCGCTTACACGCCGGCCATATCCGGTGATGCGATTTTCCTGGTGGACCTCGAAGACAACATGGTCGCCATGGACCGGGCTACCGGAAAAGTGTTCTGGCGGACGGCCTTGCCCGTCGTTCGCAAGAAGCGGTTCTTCTCCGTCTGGGCCGGTCCGACGCTCGCTGGCAATACGCTCTGGGCGGTGTCGAACGACCGCAAGATGATCGGCGTCGATCCCGCCTCGGGCAGCATCGTCGTGGAGCGCGAGCTGCCAAGCCCGGCCTACATCAAGCCGGTGGCGGCCGGCGGCCAGCTGCTTGTCCTCTCCGCCGACGGCTCGCTCTCCGCCTTCCAGTAGGCGGGATCCGAGCCGGGCATGACCTTCACGGTCGCCATTGCGGGACGACCGAATGTCGGCAAATCGACGCTCTTCAACCGCCTCGTCGGCCGCAGGCTAGCGCTGGTGGACGACCTGCCCGGCGTCACCCGCGACCGTCGCGAGGCGGAGGCTTCGTTCGGCGACATGCATTTCCGGCTGATCGACACGGCGGGGCTGGAGGATGCCGGCGCCGAAAGCCTGGAGGGCCGCATGCGCCGACAGACCGACTCGGCGGTGGCCGAATCCGATCTGGTGCTGTTCGTGATCGACGCACGCATCGGCGTGACCCCGGTCGACGAGCATTTCGCGCAGGTGCTGCGCGCCACCGGCCGGCCCGTTGCGCTCCTGGCCAACAAGGCGGAAAGCCGCGCCGCCGAGCCGGGCATCCTGGAAGCCTATGCGCTCGGCTTCGGGCAGCCGATCCCGGTCTCGGCCGAGCATGGCATCGGCATGCCCGATGTCTATGACGCGATCCGCGAGGCGATGCCCGAACCGTTGCCGGACCTGGCGGAAGGTGATCCGGGGGAAGCGGGGGAGGGCGTTTCCAAGCCGTTGCAGGTGGCGATCATCGGCCAGCCGAACGCCGGCAAATCGACCCTGGTGAACCAGCTCCTCGGCGAGGACCGCATGCTGACCGGGCCGGAAGCCGGCATCACGCGTGACGCCATCGCCGTCGACTGGAGCTGGCGCGGCCGCGCCTTTCGGCTCGCCGACACAGCTGGGATCCGCCGCAAGGCCAAGGTGGTGGGCAAGCTCGAGCAGCTGTCGGTCGGCGATGCGCTCCGCACGATTCGCTTCGCCGAGGTGGTCGTGATCGTCATGGACGCCACGGAGCCGCTGGAGAAGCAGGATCTCCAGCTTGCCGACCTTGTGGAGAGCGAAGGGCGCGCCCTGGTGCTGGCGCTCAACAAGTGGGATCTGGTGGACAATCCGGGGAAGCGGCTGACGGCGCTGCAAGCGGACCTGGAGCAAACGCTCGCCCAGCTTCACGGCGTGCCGATGGTGCCGGTTGCGGGGCTGACCGGCTACGGCCTCGACCGGCTGATGGAAACGGTGCTCGCCATCCATTTGACTTGGAACAAGCGGGTGGCCACGGCGGCGCTGAACCGCTGGCTCGCCGCGACCGTCGAG
>JACCSN010000450.1 GCA_013812985.1 Hyphomicrobiales bacterium
GCCACCGAAACCAGACCGGCGCTCGCATCAACTGGATGTTCTCAACCGAACAGGCCCGCGCCAAAATGGCCCGAGCCTACCCCAACCCGACCCTCAAAGAGTCATAATCCCTGTGCAGCGGTACTAGGGCCTTGAGGGGTTTCGCGAAAGCGAAGCCTCGCAGGGAAGTAAGAGCGACGAGTCGGGAGAAACGAACGCCGCGCGGGGCGCTGATGAAGCGCCAGACACACTACAGGATTCGAGGCGTCTCCAGCAGCGCCCCGCTCCCTCGCTCTCTCCGCCACCTGCGGCCTTCGCCGCGGGACGCTTTCGCTCGCGCCGAGCCCGCCCTTTAGAACAGCGCGTCGCCCGCCATCAGCGCCAGGATGACCAGCACCACCACCACGATCATGAAGAGCACGAAGATGCCGAACAGGATCTTGGAGATCGTCGCCGCGCCGCGCGCGATCGGGGTCATCCCCAGCGCGCCGGCGACGAGCGAGACGACCAGGAAGATCAGCGCCCATTTGAGCATCTTGTCGCCCCTGAACCGCGCGGCGAGGACCGCGAGAGATGCGCCGGCTTAGCTTCAATGCGTAAGCCGCCGCGCGGTTCCCGCCGGGCTACAAGCGGCTGAGTCAATCCGCCGCAAGGCTTTGAAGGGATCGGCCGCATCGGCTCCGTCCGAATCAGTCTAGCCTGGCCGGTCCGCTTCGGGAGCTAAGAATGCCTGAGGTTGCGTCGACCGCTATCAGCCGCCTCTCCTACAACCCGGCGCGGCATGAGCTTCACGTCAGGTTCCGCGAAAGCGGCGATTACGTCTATTTCAATGTTCCGCCGGAGGAATACGATGCCCTGATCGAGGCGCCGTCCAAGGGGAGCTTCGTCAACCAGCGGATCAAGACGCATTATCGCTGCCAGCGGCGCGGCGCTCCGCGGCGGCGCATCTGGATCGATGCGTAGGTTTCACGCGGCGCGTTTTGGAAGCTTTGTCTCCCGCCTGGGCGTTCGGCGAACCGATTTTGCCCGAACGGCCGAGAGCCCGGGAGCCGTCCCCTTTGTCGCGGGCCTCCGCCATTGCTATCTTGGCCCACAAGGCGTCTCGCAACGCCGCGCGGAAAACAAGGAGCCGAAACATGCCGATGCAGACGCTGGTGATCGGGGACGACGCCCCGGATTTCGAGGCCGAAACGACGCAGGGCCGCATCCGCTTCCATGAGTGGCTCGGGAACTCCTGGGGCGTGCTGTTCTCCCACCCCAAGGATTATACGCCGGTCTGCACGACCGAGCTCGGCGCGATGGCGCGGCTGAAGCCGGAATTCGACCGGCGCGACGTCAAGATCATCGGGCTCTCCGTCGATCCGGTCGACAAGCATCACGGCTGGTCGAAGGACATCGAGGAGACGCAGGGCTTCGCGCCGAACTTTCCGATGATCGCCGATCCGGAACTCAAGGTCGCCATGGCCTACGGCATGCTGCCGGCCGGCGCGGGAACGACGGCCGACGGCCGCACCGCCGCCGACAACGCCACCGTCCGCAACGTCTACGTCATCGGCCCGGACAAGAAGATCAAGCTGGTCATCTCGTATCCGATGACCACCGGCCGCAACTTCGACGAGGTTCTGCGCGTCATCGATTCGCTCCAGCTCGGCGCCAAGCACAAGGTGGCCACCCCGGCCAACTGGAAGCCGGGCGAGGACGTGATCATCGCCGGCTCGGTGTCGGACGAGGACGCGAAGAAGCAATATCCGAACGGCTGGCAGGCCCCCCGCCCCTATATCCGCATCGTCCCCCAGCCGCAGGGCTGACGGGCGATCCGGACGCGGGGCTAACCTTCAGGCGCTGTCGTCGCGCTCTGGCGATAAGCGCCGTTTGCAGTTCCGCCGGATCGATGCCAGAAAGAGCTTTCGGCCGGCAGACGGCTGTTCGGACCTGGAACAACTTGGGCCGTCCCTGAATGCGGTTGTCCATCGACCCGAGGCGCAGCGCAGAGCCAATCTCCTTTTCCGACCTCCTCGTGAGCGTCGCCACGTCGCGGGATGTCAGGTCATTCGAGATCATCTTCAATCATTTTGCGCCGCGCGTGACGGCCTATATGTCGCGTCTGGTCGGTGATGGCCCCGCCGCCGACGAGCTGATGCAGGAAACGATGATCGCCGTCTGGAACAAGGCCGGCCGATTTGATCCGAAACGAGGATCGGCCGCGACGTGGATATTCACGATCGCGCGCAATTTGCGCATCGACGCCTATCGTCGGGAGCGCCGGCCGAGTTTCGACCCGAACGATCCGGCGTTTGGTCCGATTCCTGATCTCCCGGCCGACATCGCGGTGGATGCGGCGCAGGCGGCCGAGCGGCTTCACCATGCGGTGGCGAAGCTTGCGCATCACGAGCGGATCCTGCTCGAACTTGCCTATTTCGAAAGCAAGCCGCTCAACGCGATCTCGCAGGAGCTCGGGCTGCCGCTCGGCACGGTCAAATCGCGGTTGCGGCGAACCTTTTCCAAGCTGCGCGGCGCTCTCGAAAACGCCAAGGGCATGCGGTGATGATCAGACACCACCTCGCAGACGATCTCGTGGTCAGTTATGCCGCGGGAGCGCTTGCGGAAGGATGGAGCCTTGTGGTCGCGGCGCATTTGGCCCTGTGCCCCTTATGCCGGCGCCGCTGCGCGATCGGGGATAATATCGGCGGCCTTCTGCTTGAGGAGCTGGCGCCGGACGCGCCGCCCGAGCAATCCTGGGAGGAGGTTCGGGCGCGTCTGGCGGGGGCGACGCCGCCGGTTGGCGCCCGCGACGGCCTTGCCGCCTCTCGCGTCGGCGTGCCGGAGCCGGTCAAGTCCTATGTCCGCCGCGACGCCGGCTCGCGCAAATGGGCCGCGTTCGGGCGCCGTGCCTACCAGATTCCGATCCCGACGGCCGACGGGTCGACGCGGGCAAGGCTCCTGCGCATTCCGGCCGGGAGGTCTGTCCCCGAACATGGCCATCGGGGACGCGAACTGACCCTCGTGCTGAGCGGCAATTTGTGCGACGACCCGGCTATCTTCCGGCGAGGCGATATCCTGGATGCGGACGAGGCTCTGACGCACAAGCCGGTGGCTGGCGTCGGAGCCGACTGCATCTGCCTGGTGGTCACCGACGCGCCGCTCCGCTTCCGCAGCCGGCTCATCCGGCTCGTTCAGCCCTTGCTCGGGATCTGACTGGGGTGCCTGGCGGGCCTGAACATAACGACCGCTCCGGATGGAAGCGCCGGGTTGTGTCGGTTCAATCCGATTGGACGGCAACGCCGGCTCGGCCCGCCGCGATGATGATCGCCAAATCGATTTCCGCTGCCTTCAGCCCCGGCGCGGGATGCTCGATCAGGAGCTTCGCGGCAACGGCAGCCGGGTAGATAATCAGGCCGTTCTCCGCCGCAATGGAGATTTCCTCTTCGAGCGCTCGATGGAACTCGTAGATTTGCGTGAAGGAAGGGGTCGGTCGGGATTGCGCCATCGCAAAACTCCGATTTGAAGGCGGGAGGGCGAAGGGTCTCTTAACCAAAAGTACCTGCGGTGCGGCTTGCGCCTTGATGCCAGCATACTCGGCCTATCCTGGAGCAGCGTCCATTCACAAGGGTGCGAGGACGGCGAAGGCTGTGTCGTTCACCCGGGGGGGATCTACTGGACGGGAACATCCGGTCAATCCTCCGAAGGACTCCGTGGAGGTGGAGCGAGCGGGTTTCCGGGTGCTCAGCAAATCCTCGGCAGCTGTTCTCCGATCAGCATGTCGACGATGCGGGCGCCGCCGAAGGCAGTGTTCATGGCGACGGTACCCGGCCGGTGCGCCGTCACCACACCGATGACGGCCGCGGCTTCGCCGGCAGGGTGTCCCCGCATCGTGCGAAGCGCTGCGTCCGTCTGCTCTTGCGGGACGAACGCAACCAGGACTCCTTCATTGGCAAGGTAAAGCGGATCGAGCCCCAGGATCTCGCAAAAGCCTTGAACGTCGCTTCGGAGCGGCAGCGCGGTTTCCTCCAGCAGGACGCCGATTCCGGCAGCCATCGCCATCTCGTTCAGCACCGCGGCGATGCCGCCGCGTGTCGCGTCGCGCAAGGCGCGCGTCAATGGGGCGGCTTTGAGCAGGGCGGCGACGAGACCGTTGAGCGGTCGGCAGTCGCTCTCGATGGCCGACTCAAGCTCGACTTCGCCGCGCGCGGCGAGGATCGCCGCGCCGTGCTCGCCCAGGCGGCCGTTCACCAGAACCCGGTCGCCGGGCCGGATCGCCCGGGCGGAAAGGTTCACGCCTGGCGGAATGATTCCGATTCCAGCAGTGGTGATGAAGAGCTTGTCAGCGCCGCCGCGCCCGACCACCTTGGTGTCGCCGGTGACGATCGCCACCTCCGCCGCGTCGGCGGCCTGGCGCATCGACGCCGCGATCCGCCGCAAGGACTCGACGTCGAAACCCTCCTCGATGATGAAGGCGGCGGACAGCCAGAGCGGCCTGGCGCCCCCGACGGCCAGGTCGTTGACGGT
>JACCSN010000451.1 GCA_013812985.1 Hyphomicrobiales bacterium
GCGGCGATCATCATTCTGACCCCGGTGCTGCTGCCGATCATGCAGGTGAGCGGCCTCGATCCCATGCATATGGGCGTGATCATCGTGCTCACCATGATGATCGGCCTGTTGACCCCGCCCTTCGGCATGGTCCTGTTCGTGCTGAACCGCATCTCGGGCATCTCGCTCCACCGCATCGTCGTGGCGGTGGTGCCGTTTCTCATACCGCTGATTGCCGTCGACGTGTTGCTTCTCTTCTTCCCGGTGCTGGTGCTTTTCCTGCCCCGGCTCATCATGTGAATAACGGACCATCCTGAAATGACCTCGGCCCCCATCCGCCTCGCCCCCGCCCTGAAGGCCGCCGAGCGCGGCGGCTATGCGCTTGGCTCCTTCGCGCCGCGCTACACCAGCATGATTCAGCCGATCCTGAGAGCCGGGAACAAGACCCGCTCACCGCTGATCGTGCAGGTGTCGCAGCGCGAGCTTGAGCGCTATGCGGTCTCGGTCCGGCAGTTCGCGGACGCGTTCTTCGCGGCGCTCGAGACCGAGCAGCCCAGTGTGCCCGTCGTATTGCATCTCGACCACACATTTGAACTCAGCGTCATCGAGCAGGCGATCGGTGCCGGATTCACCTCCGTGATGATCGATCAATCTGCAAAACCGCTCGAGGAGAATATCGCCGTGAGCGCCGAGGTTGTCCGCCTCGCCCACCCCCGAAGCGTTTCGGTCGAAGCGGAGCTGGGCAAGATCGGCACGACCGACTTCGTCGAGACGGACGAGGACGAGGAGCACTTCACCGATCCCGAGGAAGCGGAACGTTTCGTGTCGGAGACCGGCGTCGACGCCTTGGCGGTCGCGGTCGGAACCGCGCACGGCCACTACACGACGCGTCAGCCGCGCGTCGACCTGGCGCGCCTGCGGGCAATTCGCCGGCTGACCGATGTTCACCTCGTGCTGCATGGAGGCTCCGGAGTGCCCGCGTCAATGATCCACGACGCCATTCGTCTGCCCGGCGGCGGCATCAGCAAGGTCAACATCGCAACCGATCTCGAGCACGCGATGCTGACGGCGCTCGGCCTGTCGGAGCGTTTGACCGACGCGGCCTGCCGCGCCTTGCCGGCCGATGCGATGGAGCGCGCCCAGAATGCCGTGGAGCGCACGGTCGTCGACAAGATCGAGACCTACTTGCTCAGCGCGGGGCGAGCTTGATCTCGGCCGCGCAACCCGCGACGGTCCAGCTTAGCGGGGGGCGGGGAGCCGGAATGCTGGGCGCGGAACGAAATAGGCAGCTGCGCCGGCGCATCCTCGAGCGCGGCAGCATCCGCGTTTCAGAAGAGGCAAAGCTGTTCGGCGTGTCCGATGAGACGATCCGGCGCGCCATCAAGCTCTTCGCCGCCGAGGGCGTGGCCGATCCGGTCTTCGGTGGCGCCGTCCTCAGGGCTTCGTCGGCCGCACCCGGGCTCCCGCCGGTGGGCGAGCGTCACCGCATGCAGGAACGCGCGAAGGACGCCATCGGAGCGGCCGCCGCGCGCCTTGTGGAATCGGGGCAGACCATCATCATCGACGCCGGGACAACGACGCTCGCCGCCGCACGGCACCTTCGCCAGCACCGCGGATTGACCATCATCACCAACAGCATTCCGGTGGCCCAGCTCTCCGCCGAAATAGCAGAATCGGTCACCTATGTAATCGGCGGCAAGCTGGTTCCGGGATCGCTGAGCATGATCGGCCCCCAAGCGGAACGCGATCTTGCTAAGATCAGCGCGGATTGGGCGTTCATCGGCGCGGCGGCGATCAGCGTCGATAGCGGCTTCACCAGCGCCGATCCATACGAGGCCGAGGTCAAGCGTGCGATGATCCGCGTGGCGCGCCGAACGGTCGTTGTCGCCGACCACACGAAATTCGGCGCCCGCCGCTTTGCAAGCTTCGCCCGCGCCGATGACATCGACTGCTTGGTTACAACCAGCGGCTGCCCTGAAGAGGTCCCGCCCTGGCTGGAGGCGGCGGGCGTCACGCTGCTGCTATGCGACCCGCTCCCCGAGGAGATCAGTGCATGAACGCCGCACCGCGTATCGGCGTGATCCACACGTCCCCGGCGACCGTCGACCTTTTCGGCCGTCTCCTCCGCGCGCGGATCCCCGGCGCGACGGTGATCAACCTCCTCGACGATTCCATCCTGCCCGAACTCCACGACAATGGCGGCGACCTCGCCGCTGTCGAGCCGCGCTGGCGCGATTATGCGCGCATAATCTCGGGCCAGGGCGTCGACATCATTCTCAATGCCTGTTCCTCGATCGGCGAGCTTTGCGCCCGGGTTCAGACGGATGTTCCGCAGCGTATCGTCCGCGTCGATGCCGCGATGGCGCGTGAAGCGGTGCGCCGGGGAGGGCGCATCGCCGTGGTGGCGACCCTCTCCACCACGTTGAGGCCGACGAGCGAGATCGTCGTCCAGACTGCCGATGCGCTCGGCGAAACCGTCCTGCTCGAGAGCACTCTCGTCGATGGGGCCTATCCTGCCCTGATCGCGGGCGATCCGGCGCGCCACGATGAACTCGTCGCGGCCGCGCTCAAGCGGGCGATCCACGCCAACGACGTTGTCGTGCTGGCGCAAGCGTCGATGGCCAGGGCCCTGCCAGGCCTGCCGGAAGCGGACCGGGCAAAGGTGCTCGCCAGTCCGAGTTTCGCGGTCGAGGACGTCGCAGCGGGTCTGGCGACCACGGGCGCGGCCTAGCAAGGTTCGGCGCGGAGGGCCAAAGCGTAAGGGCAGCCGCACGTTTCGGCAACGCGGCGCCCTGCCTCAAATCTTACTGCACTTCAGGGCAGAGCGAGCATTCTAGTGCGTGATGATGTCGAAAAACTGTTTCGCTCGGCGGACGGGATGAAGAAACTTCTGAAGCAGTCGCGAGCTGATCTATTGTCGCTTGAGCGCATGGGCTTCTATCGCGCTTTTCAGTCCGCTGGGCGTGACTGGCTTCGATAGGATGCGGCTGCCGGGGAGGGCGGCTTCGACACGGGTCCGGGTAGCGGCGTCGCTATATGCGCTTACGAAAATGATCTCCACGTCCCCCGTCGATCGGATCTGTTGGGCGGCCGCGATGCCGTTGATGCCAACACCCAGATTGATGTCCATCAAGACGAAGTCGGGCTTCTGGAGGCTGAATTCCTCCAGCGCGCTTTCCCCGGAAGAGACGATGCCAGTGACTTCATATCCGATTTCCTCGAGCACCGATTCCAGGTGCATGGCCACAAACAGTTCATCTTCCACGATCATGACCCGTAGCCTCCGCTGGTCGGTGGCTCCATCGTCCGACGGGTCATTGAGGGGCGGCCGTGGCCGGTGTCCCTCGGAACCGAAAAGAGCTTCGCTGGCCCGCATGACGCCGCGCAGGAGGATCATCGCATCAATCCAAAGAACGCGACGGGAATTCGATCCGGTATTCCACCCCATCCGACCGCCAATCCGCGATGACCATGCCGCGCAGCTCGTGACGGACTGTCGCTTCGATCATCTTCGATCCGAAGCCCGCGCGTGTGGGAGGGCCGTTCAGCAGAACCCCCATCTCACGCCAGCGGATCACCACGCGGCCCGTATCGCCGGCCCGCTCGAGGGTCCAGCTCAGCGATATGTGACCGTCGGAGGTGGCCAGGGCGCCGTATTTCAGAGCGTTCGTGATCAGTTCGTGCAGGATCATGCTCATCGAAAGCGCGGCTCGTGGTTCGAGCATCACGGCGGGGCCGCTCAGCGCCAGCCGCGGCCCGCAAGGCACCGCATGGGACGAGAACAGTCCCTCCGCGAGCCCGCCGAGCGGCGTCGTCTCCCAATTGGCGGCGGTGAGCAGAGTGTAGGTATGGGCCAAGGACGAGAGTCGGCCAAGGAAGCTCTCGGAGAAGCTCTGGATTGAAGGGCTCGCGCGCGCCGTCTGCGCCGCGATGCCCATCACCACTGTTAGCATGTTCTTGACGCGGTGGTTCAGCTCCGCGAGCAAGAGCGCCTGGTGCCGCTCGACGCGTTTGCGTTCAGCCACTTCCTGCTCGAGCGCGAGCTTTTCTTTTCGGAGCATGTCCTCGGATTGAATCCGTTCGAACACGCGCCCGACCTGATCGCCAATTGTGCGAACGGTCAGCAGGAGCTCCGGGTCGGGTCTAGCGGGATGTTCGCTGAAGAACTCCAGCACGGCGATGACCCGCCCGGCGCTCTTTACCGGGAATGCAAAACCAGCGCGGACGCCGAGTTCTCGGGACATGCGCGCCCGGAAAAACGCCGGGTTCGTGTCCAGGTTGGACATCCAGACAGGCTCGCCGCTTTGCAGAGCTTGGCCCGGAAGGCCTACGCCAATCGAAAATTCAACGCCGGCGGTCACCTCCGTCAGCATCTGAAACTTTTCGGGTGAATCAAGTCGCCATATGGCAGTCGATTCCAGCCGCATTGGCGCGGCTTCGGAGGGGATCAAGGCGTGGCCAATGGGCCAGCCGGTCATCTCGCAGATCGCCTCCAGAGATGCGGTCAATGCGTCGTGCAAAGACCCGGTCTGGGCCGCCAAGCCGGTGACCCGCCAGAGTAAATTCGCGTCTCGCAATTGACGTTCGAGGAGCTCTTCCGCCCGGCGGCGCTCTGAGATATCACGCAGAAAGCCAAGGAAATTGGTCCGGCCCGCTAGATCCGTCGGCGTAACCGAAAGCTCGATGGGGAATTCGCGCCCGCTTTTGTGCAGCGCCGTAATCTCGATCCGCTGTCGCAAGATTGGACCCTGCCCGGTGTCCAGATAGTGCGCGAGCCCTCGGTTGTGCGCCTCCCGATACCGAGGCGGAATGATCAGGTCCGCCATGAGTTGACCGACAGCTTCGCTCGAAGTCCAGCCGAAGGTTGCTTCCGCCATGCGGTTCCAGTCGACCACGGCGCCTTCGGCATCCATCACCACCACCGCGTCGAGCGCTGTTTCCAGCACAGTACGCAGAGCCTCGCCGGAGGTGATTTCCGCGTCGGGGACGCTTTTGGCGACAAGCTCCATGGGACCCTTAGAGGTCCGCTGTTCTGGCTGGTTTCCGGACGCTAGTTTCTACCAACAAAGGCAGCGTTGGGAATCTCTCGCGCAAGGCAGCCTGGCCCGCAGGGGCGATCCATGGCCCTCGGCCCGGCCACAGGCGTTGCTTCAGTGCCGCGCTGATCATCGACGTCCCTTCCGCTCGCTTTCCTAGGCATGTCCGTCTCGGGGGCGGCTCTCTGCTCATGCTCCTGAGCGTGCGCCAATCATGTCATAAGATCCCATGCCGCGCGAATACGACGGCCAGCTTCTCACCGGCCGCCAGCTCCTCGCGGACGGTATTTTCCGCCACCACCTTCTCAAGCGAGAGCTCGACCGCCCGCTCGGCAATGCCCGCCGGAATGATGACCACACCATCGACATCGCCGAAAATCCAGTCCCCCGGCCGTATCGGGACGCCGCCGCATTCCACCGGAACGTCGACAGCCATGACGACGCCGCGCCCTTTGCTGTCCAGCGGGCCGATCCCGCCGGAAAACACCGGGAAGCGCAGTTCCCGGATCAGCCGCACATCGCGCACCAGCCCGTCGGTCACGCAGCCCGCCGCCCCGCGTGCCCGCGCCGCCGTCGTCAGCAGCTCGCCCCAGGGCCCGATCCGCTCCTCGCGCGGGCAGGCCATGACGGCGATGTCATCCTGAGTCAGGCTGTCCACCAGGGCAATCTCCAGCTCGTAGGGATTGCTTCCCGGTTCGACGTGGTAGACGGGCATGTAGAGCGCGGTGCGCGCCCGGCCGAACAGGACCAGGCTGTCGTCGAGCGGACGGATTTTTGGCGCCAGCGCGTGGTGCATGTCGCCGAGCCCGTCGAGGACGTCCGAGACGACGCCGGAATAGAGCTTTGTCCTTGCCTCGGTGATCAGCTTCTCGTCCATCGTTCCCTCGCTGGCGCGGCTCCTGGAGCATGCCGCGGTCTCTTAGCCCGTCGACCGGGCCGGGTCTAACATCAGGAGATCAGCCGGAATGCTCATACCGGCTTTGTGCGTCCGCGCTCCGCCCCCCACCAGCGCAGGAGCAGTGGCGATGTCCAGACCAGGATCGTGAACACGCCGAGCCCGGCGGCGATCGGACGTTCGAAAAAGCCGAGGAGGTTGCCATCCGCCTTGATCATCGATGTGACGAAGTTCGCCTCCAGCATGCCGCCCAGCACTATGCCGAGGATGCACGGGGCGATCGGGATGTCATTTTCCTCCATGAAGAAGCCGAGGACGCCGAAGGCGAGCATGACGATGATGTTGAAGGAGCTGTTGTTGGTCGCGAAGGCGCCGACGATGCAAAACGCCAGAATGCACGGCATCAGAACGGAGCGCGGCACGCGCAGGAGCTGCTTGCCGATCTTGATCGCTCCCCAGCCGAGCGGGATCATGATCAGGTTGGCGAGGATGAAGATGATGAAGACCGCATAGATGTTCTGCGGGTTGAACAGGAATAGGGTCGGCCCCGGGTTCATGCCCTTCACGTAAAGGACGCCGATCACGATCGCGGTGATCGTGTCGCCGGGAATGCCGAAGACCAGCGCCGGCACCCAGGCGCCGCCCAGCGCGGAATTGTTGGCGGAGGTGGACTCGATGATCCCCTCGATGTGGCCGGTGCCGTATTTTTCCGGGTTGCGCGACAGGCGCTTGCTGACGGCGTAGGCGACCCAGGCGGCGATGTCGGC
>JACCSN010000453.1 GCA_013812985.1 Hyphomicrobiales bacterium
CCTCGACGCCTACCGGCGGCTGGGCGCAATCCCGTTCAAGGAGGCGCTCTATGGCGCTGCTTGAAGTCTTCGCGCGGCCGCTCGAGCTCGTCGATCTGGCGACCTCGCATGCAGAGCTTTTGGCGCGCCGGCTCGCCCCTTGGCGCACGCGCGACATGCTGGACGAGGTGATCCACCACGAATTCCCGGGCGGCATCGCGCTCGTTTCCAGCTTCGGCGCCGAATCGTCCGTGCTGCTGCACCTGGTCGCCTCGGTGGATCGCGCGACGCCCGTCATCTTCGTCGATACGGGCAAGATATTTGGCTCGACGCACCGCTACCGCGACGAGATCGTCGCTCGGCTGGGCCTCACGGACGTGCGCGTGGCCAAGCCCGACCCGGCTGTGCTGATGGTCCAGGATGAGGGCGCCGGCCTGTGGATGCGCAATCCCGACAAATGCTGCGCGATCCGCAAGGTCGCCCCGCTCTCCAAGGCTCTTTCCGGCTTCGAGGCCTGGATTTCCGGGCGGAAGCGCTATCAGGGGATGGTCCGCGCGGAAATGCCGATCGCCGAAGCCGACGGCGACCGCGTCAAGATCAACCCGCTGGCGAACTGGAGCAAGGCGGACGTGGAGAGCTATGCGCGGCTTCACGATTTGCCCGATCACCCGCTGGTCGCCGACGGCTTTCGCTCGATCGGCTGCATGCCGTGCACCAGCCGTGTCGCGGAAGGCGAGGACGACCGGTCCGGCCGCTGGCGCGGTTCCAACAAAACGGAATGCGGCATCCATCTCGGACTTGCCGCATTCGAGAGGGACGGAAGCGGCATATGAGCGCGAGCGAGACCCCGATATGGCGGCACGGCCGGTTCGAGGCGGACGAATGGCGCCGGTTCCAGCCGGAGGCGCTCCCGGCCGCCGGTCAGCCGCTGCTCGCGCCGCTTGCGATATTCCTGGCCGAGCCGGAGCGCTTCCTGGGCCATGACGGTCCGCTCGGCGTGGAGGTGTCGGCCGGCGAATCCGTGGGGCCGCTCAAGCCCTATCTGATCCGCCTGGTGCTGATCGCGCTGGCGTTCCCCAAATTCCACGATGGCCGCAACTATTCCGCCGCTCGGCTCTTGAAGGAGCGCTTCGGCTATCCGGGCGAGATGCGGGCCGTCGGCGACGTGCTGGCGGACCAGATTCCGCTCATGCGGCGCTGCGGGATTTCAAGCTTCGAGGTCCGGCATGCGCCGACGCGCGCGGCGCTGCTCGCCGGCAGGCTTGCCGAGATGCAGCATTATTACCAGCCCATCCCGAATGCGCCGGAAGCGCCGGCCGGGACGCGGCCCTGGCTTCGCCAGCCTGCCTGAACATTCCTTCTGGAGAATTGCATGACCCCTGCACAGGCAGCCCTGCGCAATCGCGACGACTTTGACGAGGCGCTGGACCCGGCTCTCACCATCCTCGTCACGGACCGCGACGGCCAGGATCACCGCCTCCCCGCGGAAGAAGGCTGGCGGGCGATGGAGGTGATCCGCGATTGGGGCCTCGACATCAAGGCGGAATGCGGCGGCGCCTGCGCCTGCGCGACCTGCCATGTCCACGTCGACGGCGATTGGCTCGGGGCGTTGTCGCCGCCGACCGACGAAGAGATTGACATGCTCGACGGCGCATTCGGGGTGACGGAGAGGTCGCGGCTGTCCTGCCAGATCCTGCTCACGCCGGAGATGGACGGGCTGCGGCTGCAGCTCGTAGCCGGGACGGAAAAGTAGCGTCTCGCGGCTTCGACAGGCGTCGTAGCCCGGATGGAGCGAAGCGCAATCCGGGGTTATGCTCCAACTCCGCGCACTGGTCGAACACATCGGCGCAATCGAGTTCCAGGCGCGATCTCAAGGCGTTTCTGGGAGCACACCGTGCGTGACGACAACGATTTCTCGCGGCACTTCGACTACATTCACTTTATTCCGGTGAGTTATGGCATGGTGTCGCGAGTGCGCGACTGCGCTTCGCTGAATCCGGGCTACATTTGCTGAGGGCCACCGCGGTTCTCAGGCAGGCGCTCCTCGTGAGGCCCCTCGATTACCTCCTCCAGCGCGCCACCGATTGCCTCTGGTTTCTCGACGAGCACGACCTCCGCACCTCGCCGAAAGATATCGGCCTCATTGCTCTTGAAGCAGAATTCCGGCGGCAGCTGCACGAACTGCTCACCGCCGGAGAAAAAGACACGCGCCATCTGCATAGGAAGCCCCATCGATCTATGATTCCATGGATCAACCTAACAGCAGTCAAGCGTGCATGATTTCTGGCGAGTCACCGCACGATCACATTTGAAAATTGCCACGGATCGTCGCGGTCGATGTCCTCCGGAAACAGGCCGCCGCGGCCTTCGATCGGCGTCCAGTCCGTGTAGGTCCCGATCATCGGGCCGAGATAGGGTGTCTGCACCTCCAGGCAGCGGTGGAAGTCGAGCTCGTCGGCTTCCACCAACCCGGCCAGCGGATTCTCCAGGGCCCAGACCATGCCGGCGAGAACGGCGGAGGTGACCTGCAAGCCGGTGGCGTTCTGATAAGGCGCCAGCTGCCGCGTCTCCTCGATCGAAAGCTGCGAGCCATACCAATAAGCGTTCCTGGCGTGGCCGTAGAGGAGGACGCCGAGCTCGTCGATCCCGTCGACAATCTCGTTCTCGTCGAGGATGTGGAATGTCTCCTGCGGCGCCCAGGCTCGGCCCGCCATCTCGTCCAGCGAGAGGACCGCGTCGTCGGCCGGCCGGTAGGCGTAGTGGCAGGTCGGCCGGTAGGCGACCCGCTCGCCCTCGCGGACCGTATAATAGTCGGCGATGGAGATCGCCTCGTTATGAGTGACCAGGAAGCCGTGCTGCGCCTTCGGCGTCGGCGTCCAGGAGCGCACGCGCGTTCCCGCCCCAGGGCGTGAGAGGTATATCGCGGCGCCCGAGCCGAATTCGTGCCTGGCGCCGTCTGGCGGCAGGGCTTTCTCATGCGTCCCCCAGCCGAGCTCGGCCGGCTGCAAACCCTCCGAGATGAAACCCTCCACCGACCAGGTGTTGACGAAGACCCCCATCGGCTTCGGTTCGCGGGCGCGCTGGGTGTCGCGCTCGGCGATGTGGATGCCCTTGACGCCGACCTGGCGCATGAGCCGCGCCCAGTCTTCTCGGGTCTTCGGCTCACCGGGGGCGATACCCAGATCGCCGGCGACGTTCAGGACGGCCTGCTTGACGAACCAGGACACCATGCCCGGATTGGCGCCGCAGCAATTGATAGCGGTCGGCCCGCCCGGCCGGCGCCTTCGCACGTCGAGAATGGACTCCCGGAGGGCGTAGTTGGAGCGCTCGGACACCGAGAGGTTCGCATCGGTGTAGAATCCGGCCCATGGCTCGGCAACCGTGTCGATGTAGAGAACGCCCAGTTCCTGCGCGAGCTCGATGATGGCGGCGGACGACACGTCGACGGAGAGGTTGACGATGAAACCCTGACCGGGCCCTCCAAGCAGCGGGGCCAGAGCCTCGCGATAATTCGCTTCCGTGAAGGCGAGCTTCTTGAACTGGCAGCCTTGCTGTTCGGCCATGTTTCGGTGCGCATCGTCAGGGTCGATGACCGTGATCCGGCTCCTATCGCATTCGAAATGGCGAAGGATCAGGGGCAGCGCGCCGCGCCCGATGGAGCCGAAGCCGATCATGACGATCGGGCCGGAAATCCTGGCGTGGATAGGCCATTCGATCATGCGACGTCCTTGTTTTCATGCGCCTTATGGGCTCACGCAGGTGAACCACGGGGGCAGGATTAAGACCGGCGGGGACTCGGATCAACCGACCAGCGCCCCGACACGGTGCGCGCTGCCTCGTTCTAAGGAACGAGCTGGGCCTTGGGAATGTCGAGCTCGTAATTGAGCCCGGTTGGCCCGAACGAGAGCTCGGCGGATCCGCTCACCGAAGTCGGCACGACCTCCGTCAGCATGATCAGGCCGAAGCTGCGGCCGCGCGGCTCGCGGATCTCCGCCGTGCTGTCCTCGTTCCAAGAAAACCGGTAGATCGCGGCGGAGCGGGCGCTTTTTTCGAACTTGACTGCGATCTTGCCGTCGTCGCGCGACAGGGCCCCGTATTTCAGCGCGTTCGTCGTCAGCTCGTGCAGAGCCAAGCCGACATATTGAGCCGCGTTCGGGCGCAAAAACCCGTTCTCGCCGTCCAGGCTGACCGCCGGCAACCGACTTTCCGCATAGAGAGCGATCTGCGACCGCACAAGGTCGAAAATGCGCGCTCCGCGCCAGTCGGCGTCGGTGAGAACGTCGTGCGCTCGTGACAAGGAGAAGATTCGGCCGTTGAACCGGCTGACGAATTGCTGCGTGGAGGAGGCGCTTTCCGCCGTCTGGCGGGCGATGCCCTGGATGACGGCGAGAAGGTTCTTGGAGCGGTGCGCCAACTCCCTGAGCACAAGACGAAGATGCTCCTCCTGCACCTTCCGGTCAGTGATATCCACCAGGGAGGCGACCGTCCCAACCACCGTCCCATGCTGGTGATGCGGCCTGACGCGCACATCATACCAGCGGGTCCCGCGCGACCCTTCCAGCTCCAGCTCAATTTCGGTCGGTTCACCGCTGGCCAGCACCCCGGCTTTCGCGGCGGCGAGCGCATCGGCAGCATCGGCGGGCATTATTTCCCGATCGAATTTGCCGACCAGCCCCCCGCCTTCTCCGGGAAGTTCGGCCGGCGGATTGAAGATCCAGGTGTATCGACCTTCCAGGTCGGCAGCCGCGACGGTGATCCGCGAGCCGGCGAGCGCAGCTTCGCACCGCGACCACATAGCGATGGCGGTGGCCGCCTCCTCAAACAATTGCGGCTCGACGCCGTCTTGTAACCGTCCTTCAGCCATGGCACCAATGCTGGCCAGAACCCTCGTACGCGGGTCTTATTCTAGTTGTTCAACTACCGAAACGCTGCCTGCCCCTCAAAACCGAAATCGGCTTCGCACGAAGTCGAGGTCATCATCAGCGAATGCGGGATCTCTCCACTGCTGCCGTACAACATAACAACAAGTCCGGGCGTGGCGCCCGGTCACGATAAGTAGCCAATGCCCTTGCTTGCCGATTCCAAGACGACCGACACCAACAGGCCGACGAGCGATAGAAAAAACAGGAGCTGCGCTGCCCCCGCTGTGAGACCGGACGCGCCGGCAAACCCGAGCCACGCGGCGCCCGCAGCTGCAACGCCATAAAGAGACGACCATCTTGCCATGTCCGGCTCCCGAAGACCTAAGCAGAACGCTCGGTTTTCCGGCAGGTTCCAACCGGACGGCGGCAGGACGGGATGGGGAGTGGGGCCTCTAGCGCTCCGCCCGACGCTCGAAGAAGAGAGCCTGGCTAATGACCGCTTTCACCGTCTCCGGTTGAAACGGCTTGGTGATCAGAAAAGCCGGCTCCGGTCTTTCGCCGGTTAGAAGGCGCTCGGGATAAGCCGTGATGAAGACCACAGGCACTGAAAAGGAGCCGAGCATCTCGTTCACGGCGTCGAGCCCGGAACTTCCATCGGCCAGCTGAATATCGGCCAGCACCAGGCCTGGCCGTTTCTTTTGCACCGCCTGGATCGCTTCGGCATGCGTTCGCGCGATCCCGTTGACATGATGGCCCAACGACTGGACCAGGCTCTCGATATCCATGGCGATCAGAGGTTCATCCTCGATGATCAGCACGTCGGTCGCGACCTGCTGCGCGATCTCGCGCCCAGCCTGATCGACGAGCTGGGTCACCTCCGCCTCCGACTTGCCGAGGATATAGGCGATCTCGGAGGCCGTGAAATCCTCCACCGCCATCAGGAGGAACGCTTGACGGGGAAGCGGCGTGATCGCCTCCAGCCGCCGCGAAGGGTCGTCGAGCTCATCGGCCGAATATTCATCCTTGGCCAGATTGATCTCAATGGAGTTCCAATATCGGCAGAATGCCTTGAACAGCTCGACGCGCGGATCGTTCTGCGAATTGAACGAGTCCGGATCGGACACCAGGGCCTCAAGGACGGATATTACATAGGCGTCGCCGCTTTTCTGCCCTCCGGTCAGCGCGCGGGCGAAGCGGCGCAAATACGGAAGATGCGGTGCGGTATTGGCGACGAGCGACATTCGATGAAAATCCTGGTGAGCCGAAGATGGAACGGGGCGTAAATCCCCCCCTTTTTAACGCACTCACGGAGTATCGGTTCCATCGGTGTTTTTCTGGCGATCGAAACAGTTTGCGCTTCGGCTTTCTCGCTTATTGTGCCTGCCCTGGCAAGCGAAGCTTGCTGACCCTTGACGCAGTGCAGCAGGCGTGGGGTAAGTTTTGTTGCAATGCACAATCCGGAGGCCCGGGTGAACCAACGCGTAATTCCTGTCCCGCCTTTTGATTACGTCGTTTTCGGCGGCACCGGCGACCTCGCGCGGCGGAAGCTGCTCCCAGCGCTCTATCATCGGCTGAAGGATGGGCAGATCCCGGCGGGCAGCCGCGTCATGGGGGTGTCGCGGCGCGAGATGTCGGACGACGCTTATCGGGTGATCACCCGCTCGGCGCTGGATCAGTTTCTCCCGCCGGCCGAGCGTGATCCGGCGACAATCGACCGCTTCCTCGGAATGCTGTCTTATGCGGCGGTGGACGCGTCCGGCGACGCCGGATGGGATTGCCTGGCCCGAATGTTGCGCGATGGCGAGGACAGGGTGCGCGCCTTCTACCTGGCCGTTGGCCCCGACCTCTTCGACGACATTTCCAGCCGCATCGGCCGGCATGGCCTGGCGACGCCGTCGACGCGGGTGGTGATCGAAAAGCCGGTCGGCAGGGATCTCGTTTCCGCCCATGCGGTAAACCAGGCGGTCGGCTCGGCCTTCACGGAAGACCAGATCTTCCGCATCGATCACTATCTCGGCAAGGAAACGGTGCAGAACCTCATGGTGCTGCGCTTCGGCAACGTGCTCTACGAGCCGTTGTGGAATTCCGCGCATGTGGACCACGTGCAGATCACCGTCGCCGAGACGCTCGGGGTCGGCTCGCGCGGGCCTTACTACGATACGTCCGGCGCGCTCCGCGACATGGTGCAGAACCACATCCTGCAGCTCCTCTGCCTCGTCGCGATGGACCCGCCGGACAGCTACGACGCCAACGCGATCCGCGACGAGAAACTGAAGATACTGAAAGCGCTGAAGCCGATCACCGGCGCGGCGGCGGAAACTTGCGTCGTGCGCGGCCAGTATCGCGCCGGGGCGGCCGATGGCGGCGCGGTCCCCAGCTACCCCGAAGAGATCGGAGCGGAGAAAAGCAGCACGGAAACGTTTGTGGCGATCAAGGCGGAGATCTCCAACTGGCGCTGGGCGAACGTCCCGTTCTATCTGCGCACGGGCAAGCGCCTTCCCGCCCGGGTCTCCGAGATCGTCATCGCGTTCAAGCCGATCCCGCATTCGATCTTCCCGAAGGACGCCGGGGCCGTGCAGGCCAACCGGCTTGTGCTGCGACTGCAGCCCGACGAAGGCGTCAAGCAATGGATCATGATCAAGGATCCGGGACCAGGGGGCATGCGGCTCCGGCACGTGCCGCTCGACATGAGTTTCGCCGACGCCTTCCAGGTCCGCAATCCAGACGCTTATGAGCGCTTGCTTCTCGACGTCGTCCGCGGCAACCAGACCTTGTTCATGCGGCGCGACGAGGTAGAGGCGGCATGGAGCTGGATCGATCCGATCCGCGAGGCCTGGGAGCAGTCCGGCACGCCGCCCAAGACCTATACCGCCGGCAGCTGGGGGCCCTCCGCCGCGATCGCGCTGATCGAGCGCGACGGCCGCACCTGGCATGAGGAATATGCGGAGTCGTGAAGGCGCTAGACCCCGCGCTCGAGCCATCCCGCGGGACCGCTTTGGAATGCCGGCAAATTGATCTAAGACGCACCGCATCTGTACGGAGGCGTCATGCCAGCACCGAAAGTCGCCTTGCTCACCGCCGGTGGGCTTGCGCCCTGCCTCTCCTCGGCGGTCGCCGCGCTGATCGAACGCTATGGCGAGATCGCGCCGAACGTGGAGATCATCGGCTATCGCAGCGGCTATAAAGGCCTGCTGCAGGGACAATCGCTTCAAGCGACGCCTGAGGTCCGGGCGCGCATCGGCGTCCTGCACCGGCATGGCGGCTCGCCGATCGGCAACAGCCGGGTCAAGCTCACCAACGTCGCCGATTGCGTGAAGCGCGGCCTGGTTAAGGAGGGGCAGGATCCGTTGCAGGTCGCCGCCGAGCAGCTGACCCGGGACAGGATCACCATCCTGCACACGATCGGCGGCGACGACACCTCCACCACCGCCGCGGAGCTGGCCAAATACCTCCGAGACAACGGCGCCGAGCTCACCGTGGTCGGGCTGCCCAAGACCGTCGACAACGACATCGTCCCAGTCCGCCAATCCCTTGGCGCGCTGACGGCGGCGGAGCAGGGCGCTATCTTTTTCGAGAACATCGTCAACGAAGCGAGCGCCAGCCCGCGCAACCTCCTCATCCATGAAGTCATGGGCCGCAATTGCGGCTGGCTTACCGCGGCCACTGCCAACGTCTACCGCGAACGTCTGAACGAGCTTGAATTTCTGCCGGAGTTCAATCTCGGCCGAGCCCACAAGGAGATCGACGCCGTCTACATCCCGGAGATCGCCATCGACATAGAGGCGGAGGGCGAGCGGCTTCGCCGGCTGATGGACGAGAAGGATTGCGTAAACGTGTTCCTGAGCGAGGGCGCCAGCGCCGGCCGCATCGTCGAGGAGAAGCTGGCGGCGGGCGAGACGCTGGAGCGGGACGCCTTCGGCCATGTGAAGCTCGACAAGGTCAATGTCGGCGACTGGTTCGGCAAGCGCTTCGCCAAGCTCGTCGGCGCCGAGCGGACGCTGGTGCAGAAGTCGGGCTATTTCGCCCGCGCCGCCGCCGCCAATGCCGAGGATCTTCGGCTGATCCGCCAAATGGCCGAAGTGGCGGCGGCGTGCGGACTTGATGGTGAGCCGGGGCTGATCGGCCATGACGAGGGCCGGAGCGGCGAGCTCCGGGCGATCGAGCTGCCGCGCGTCAAGGGCGGCAAGCCCTTCGATATCGGCGCCGCCTGGTTTGCGGGGATGCTGGAGACGATCGGCCAGCCGGTGGGTGGACGTATCGAAGCGAAGCACGGCGAGGCCGGGTGATGCATCTCCTCGCCGCGAAAGTTGGTGCGAAGGGACTGGAAAGGACACGACCCCTAAGATGGCCGATTCTGCTGAAATACACCGTGGCGCTCGTGCCATGAAGCGGTTGAGGGTCGATTTCAACGAACGGGAGTCAACGCAAGACGCCGTGATTCCCGAGAATTGGCCCGAGAACAGAAATGTCTCCCTTACGATCGGGGAGAGTGTATTGCTATGTGACGACACTTTCGAGGTTCAGGCAGTTGTTGCTGCGGGACAACATTGCAAGCACATTGGGAAGTTTGACCGGACGACTATCCGAAATTTTTCCGATCTGGAGATCATTCTAAGAGCCGCCCCGGTCGTCCCTGTGCTGATCGTGGAGGACTGGAAAGCCGCCGTCCCGCTGGCGCGCGCGCTTGCGGCGGGCGGCCTGACCGCGATCGAGATTACGCTCCGCACGCCAAATGCGCTGGACGCCATCCGCGCGGTCGCCGCGGAGGTCGAGGGCGCGCATGTCGGCGCCGGCACCGTGCTCACACGGGCGCAGTTCGCCGACGCCGAGCGGGCAAACGCCAAATTCGCCGTCTCGCCCGGCGCCACGTCGGAACTGATCCAGGCGGCGGCGGACAGCGAGCTGCCGCTGCTTCCCGGCGCAAGCACCGCCACGGAGGCCATGACGCTCCTGGAATTCGGCTATTCCATCCTGAAGTTCTTCCCCGCCGAGCCGGCCGGCGGGATCGCCGCCCTGAAGGCGCTCGCCTCGCCGCTACCGGCCGTGCGCTTCTGCCCGACCGGCGGCATCACGCCGACGAATGCGCCGGCCTACCTGGCGCTCCCTAATGTTGTTTGCGTCGGCGGCTCATGGGTCGCGCCACAGGACGCGATCACAGCCGGCGACTGGGCGCGCCTCGAGAAGCTGGCGAGCGAAGCAGCCCAGCTGGGAAAAGCTCAATGAAAGCCGAAGCCTTCGATGCGCTGCAGGAGCTCAGGGCGCATCGCGAGGAGATCGGCAACCCGCATCTTCGCGATCTCTTCGCCGGCGACCCGGAGCGGTTCTCCCGGTTCTCGCTCCGACTCGATGACCTGACGCTTGATTATTCCAAGAACCGGATCGTGCCGGAGACGCTGCCGCTGCTGCTCAACCTGGCGGATGCCGCAGGCGTCGCCGAGCTCCGCGACGCCATGTTCGCCGGCGCGCCAATCAACCTGACCGAGAACCGCCCGGTCCTGCACGTCGCGCTCCGCGCTCCGGCCGATGCGGATTTCCGCGTTGGCGGCGAGAATGTCATGCCGTTAGTGCACGGCGCGCTGGACCGAATCTGCGCCT
>JACCSN010000467.1 GCA_013812985.1 Hyphomicrobiales bacterium
TGATCGTATCGGTAAAGGCATCCATGACCGCGCTCCGTGCCGAATCAGAGCGCCCAGGGAATCACCCCGCCTCAGTCAACGCAAAAAACCCGCCCTCCGCGCGTTAACCTGACTTCCGAGCCGTGCCCGAAAACTAGCTAGCCCCTGAATTAGGTTCAGCTTCCCGGCAGGAGTCGAACCAGCGACCGACTGCTGAACGACCGAAGCAACCCTGGGGAGTGCTCGTGCGTTTTTTGGGACGGGCTCGAACGCACGCGAGACTCTCACAGCTCCTGCGCTCGCGACGCGCCGCTGTTGTCACAAATCGCCGCGTCCCGCGCGCTCTCCGGCGGCTGGAAGCGTCTCGGCACCCCGCCTCTGAGCCGGTGCAGCTCCAGCCATGCGCGCACCGCCGCCGCCACCGGGCCGGGCACCGGCAGGCCGGCGAACCAGCGCGAGACGGACGAGCGATCGACCTCCAGGGCTTCGGCGAGGCGGGACATCCATCCCTTTTCGCCAAACAGATCGATCGCCGCCCGTCTCAGCTCCTCGGCCGTCATGCGGCCAGCGCCGCCTCATGCTCGCGGACGAAGCGGAGCACCGTCTCGGAGAAGCCGTCGACGTGGGTCCAGGCCCCATAGCCGACGCCGTTTCGGTTGCTCGCCACGTTGACCATATAGGCGTTCCGCGCAACCGGGTCAGGAACCCGGTCGTGCGACTGCTCGTCCGAGATGACGATGAGCCGGTCGTGCTTCAGGCCGTTCATCGCCTCCACTGCCGCCCCGAGATATGTCCCCCCGTGCGGCTGCGATTGAACGACGGCATCCACCCCGGCCATGCCGCGCCGCGCCGGAACCTCCACCACCTCCTGCGAGAAGGTGAAGAGCCGCACGTCGCCCGGAACGACCGCCGCAAGCGTGGCCGCGGCGTCGATGCGTTTCAGGTCCGATTTCGCCGACATGCGCGCGTCCATCGAACCCGAAACGTCGACGAGCACGATCGTGCGCCCCGCCAACACCGGCATCTCCAGGATGGCCTCCATCAGCGCCTGATCGAGCGCCGGCTCGAAGCGCGGCGCCGCCCGCGCCGCCGCCACATAGCGGAACGGCAGCACGTTCTGCGCCCCGCGCCGCGCCAGGATCGCGTCGCAGACAAGCCCCTCCTCGCAGCCCGCCTCGCCCATGTTGCGGAGGTTCCGCAGCAATGCGAGATAGCCGAGCCGGTTGTCGCGGATCAGCCGCTCAAAGCTCTCCCGCTTGTCGGCGCCGCCGGAGAGCGCGACCTCCCAGGTATCCGGGCTTTCCAGCTTGCCGTCGACGAGCTTCCGCCAAAGCTCCGCCTGCGCCTCATCGCGCGGCTTGGCGTGGACGAGGAACAGCACGTCCCGCAGCCTGATCGGGCCCTCCCGATCATACTTGGCGAGCTGATATGCGTCGAACTTGCCGAAGGCGCGGGCGAGGCCAAGCTTCAGCTGCTTCGACAGCGGCCGCTTGCCGGCTCGCCAGTAGATGGCGAGAAGCTCGGCGAGCTCATCGGCGCGTCCGATCACCGCCTCGACCGTCCCGGCGACCAGCGCAGAGCCCCGCCCGGTCTGCGCCAAAGCGGAGACGAGCAGCAACGGCGCGTGGCGCAGATGGAACCGCGTGCGCGCCTCCACCGCCAGCGCGGCCAGGAACTCCGGACGCACCTCGGCCGCATTCGCCGCGATGCGGTCGGCGATCGCCGAGCCGTCCTCGTAGAACTCGGTCTCGAAAAGCAGGCACGACAGGACCGACCGGCGCAGGCGCTGTTCCGCCGTCAAGCTGACGGCCGGCGCCCTTTCCGCGGTCCGGGGCTGCAGGCCCAGGAACTTGTGCAACTGCATGACATCTACTCCTGGATCGAGGGCCACAGGCCGGGGAACGGACGAGAACGGACCGCCGCGACCGGTTGCCCGATCGAAGCGCAGGGAGTTGAACCCCTAGGCCAAGCGGCCATCGACCAAGACGAAGAATCCGTTCTCTTTCACCACCGGCGTGGGGCCTTCCGGGAACATCCGGCGGCGGATCTGGCCTTGCAGCCGTCGTTTTCAGACGATGAAACCGCCACCTGCACCACGGAAGGTGCGGGTCTATACGGCTTCTTGTTGCAAGGTGCAACAACAATCGCCAACGCATCAATAATTTCTGCGCGGGCGAGCCGGGGGAACGAGCGGGACGGTGTTTCTGATGCTCTACCGGGCTGAGCTACATCGGACCGAGGTCGCGACGGCGGGATTTGAACCCGCGACCGTCAGATTACGAAGGAACCGTAACCTGCACCACCCGGCGCGCCTGCGCGAAAACCTTCGGCGGGGAACAAGCGGGACGGCAACTGCCCGATCCGAAGATCGGGCAAGGCGCTCTACCAACTGAGCTACACGGAAGCCGGCAAGCGGACCTCCATGGCGGGGATCGAACCCGCGACCACCTGCGTGACAAGCGAAGTAACCGTGCCCTACGCCACCGCCGAAGGGATCGGGTTCATAGTCGATCCTGTTGCGTCTTGCAACAAGGAAATTGCTAACGATCCGGCCGTATGTTCGCACGCGAGTCAAGGAGAGCCGAACCATGCTCGTCACCACCACCACCTCTGTCGAAGGCCGCCACGTGCGCGAGTATCGCGGGCTCGTCATGGGCGAGGCGATCCTTGGCGCCAACGTGTTCCGCGATTTTTTCGCCGGCATCCGCGACATCGTCGGCGGCCGCTCCGGCGGCTATGAGAAGGCGCTGCGCGAGGCGCGGCGGATCGCGGTCGGCGAGATGGAGG
>JACCSN010000534.1 GCA_013812985.1 Hyphomicrobiales bacterium
CCCATGGAGGTGGTCGTGTTGAATGATTGCGTTACCGACACGAAGGTGACCTGCTGGCGATCGAACACCTCGACCAGCCGGGCGAAGTCCATCAGCGACCGGGAGAGGCGGTCGATCTTGTAGACGACCACCACGTCGACCAGCCCCCGCTCGATGTCGGCGAGGAGCCGCTTCAGCGCCGGCCGTTCCAGCGTGCCGCCGGAGACGCCGCCGTCGTCATAGCGGTCGTGGACCAGAACCCAACCTTCGGCGCGCTGGCTCGCGACATACGCCTCGCAGGACTCGCGCTGCGCGTCGAGGGAGTTGAACTCCTGCTCCAGCCCTTCCTCGCTTGATTTGCGGGTGTAGACCGCGCAGCGCACCTTGCGGATGACCGGCTTGCCAGCGACCGGCTTCTTGTTCGCGGGCGGCTTCATGGCCGAGCCCGCATGGTCTTCAGGCCGAAGAAGACGAGACCGTTCTAGCGCGTGCCGGTGATGGCGCGGGCGACCGCCGAGAGGCTCTTGTAGGGCCGGCCTCCGTATTCGTAGCCGTCGTGCAGTACGGTCACGCAATGCTCGACGCCCTGCCACTCGCGGATTAGCCTCGTCCCGGCGATCGGGCCGTCATCGACCCGCTTGGACATTGCCGCCGTCCAGCTGCTCGCCCAGCGCCTCCAGGCGAGCGATGGTCTCCGGCTTCAAACCACCGTAAGCGAGTTCCTGAATGCGGTAGGCAAGCCGGCTCTCGATGTATTTGCGATTGAACGGCGGCGGCTCCCTGTCGAAGAGTTGCCGCCATTGCGCCTTCAGGTCCGGCGTCGCCATGGTCTTCAGCGCCGCCAGGCGCGCCAGCACCGTCTCGCTCATGTCCGTCTCCCCACAGTTTCTCTGCGGGTTCGACCACCGCTCTCGGCCGGCATGAAGTGAAGAGAATTTTCTCCGCCGTCAGCAGATACTCTGCTTGACTGTCGGACCCGGAGCCGAACCAGCCCGAGCGCGAGGATCGCGGCAACCTCGGTGAGGCGCTCGGCTGCTGTCATGTGGTCGGGGTGCAGGGCGTTTGATCCCGATAAACCCCGGTCCACGTCCAGCAGCGGAGTGTTCTCCGATCGCATGGGCACCAAAAGTACGGAGATCGAAACTCCTTTCCAGTACTGGGGAAAGCGCTGCGTAGTGGCGCGAACGTGAAGGAGAGATTTCCAATTCGCATGCCAGCGCAGACGGCGAATTCCGACGAATCGTGAATCGGCATAGGCGCGTGAAGGGCCTATGCTGGTGAGCCCGGAAGAGCGCCCCGCACCGATAGAGGCAAATTCGGGCAGATCGGACCAATAGAGGAACCCGATGGGCCACATTCGTCTCGGCAGGATTCCGGGCACCCGCAAGTGGCAGGAGGTTGTCAGCCTCATCTCGGAAGGCGCCGACGTACCGCAAATCGCGGCCAAGAGCGCGGACGCAGCCGCTCGCGGCTTGGAGACGGCCGCCCACGACAAGGCGCTCGTTCACGCATTCTGGCTTCTGACGCAGATTCCCCAAGCGGCACGACAGGCAAACTTTGCTGAACGACTCCGGGCGCTCGGGCTCGAGGTTTCGTCCGAACCTACACTGTTGGATGTGGTTGGCGCGTTTGCCAGCGCCGTTGACCGTCGAGTGCGCGAAACGGGCGGTCGCACGGACCTCGGCGAGACGGCGCAGCATGCCGCGGCCGAGACCCTCACGTTCCTAGCAGGGCGGGAGCTTCCAAGCCTTTTCGCCCCGTCACCCTCGGATGTGCAGCACGCCATCGCCAAGCTGGGAACGTCCGATCGGTTCAGCATCGTGGCGCGCGACTTCTTCTCGCGGCTGACCCGAAGATATCTCGCATACTTTCTCAGCCGCGAACTGTCCAACCACGTCGGACCACAACAACGGTTCGCATCGACAGGCGATCATACAAAATTCAATGTAGCTCTCGATCTTCACTGCCGCGAAGCCTCTCGCATCATCAAGGAGTTTCCGGGGGCTGGTACGGCAAAACCCTCTTTGAGCAGGGCGGCATTAGCGAGGAGAAAGCCGCGAATTTCGCTCACATAGCCTTCAAAAAAATGCGGAGCGAGCTCCGGCGGCAGAGCGGCCGAGATGAATGAGCATCTCGTTCTCTGCGGTGGAACAAAGCGGGCTGGCCGTGCCAAGCACTTGCAGCTCGCCCTCAGCGGCAAGGACCAGAACATCACCTTGAAGCTGGAGGACATCAGCAGGCGGCTGGTCCGCAATCTGCCCGATCGCCTGGTCGATCTGCTGGAGATTGCGACCTACGTGTTTTGCGCTGACCGCGCGATCAGCAGAGGGGGTGAGGCGCAGACCGGCAATGGCGCGGCCTGGCGGCGGCGCCTGCATTTCGTGGTTCCGGTCCGTGACCCAGATCATTGGCGTCGGCCGGAGATCCTGGAGGCGCTGCAGACGACACTCACATTCCTGTCCGACGATGAATACGGGTTCGAGTTCGAGACGGCAGAGGTTGAAAATTCGGTTCAGTCCTACCTCGAATTCACCGAGGATGAATCGTCCATCTCTCCTGACGAAATCGTGCTGTTCTCCGGTGGGCTGGACTCGGTAGCGGGCGCAGTGGAAGAGCTCTCGCGCGATATGAGCATCGCCCTGGTCAGCCATCGATCTTCGCCGAAGACCTATAGCCACCAGAAAGCGCTGGTCGCCGATCTGCAACGCCGCTTTCCGGGCAAGGTCATGCATTTCCCGGTGTTGATCACCAGGCTTGAGGGACTGCGCGCACCCGAGACGACCCAACGCACCCGTTCGTTCCTGTATTCCACGCTCGCCTGCGTCATCGCCC
>JACCSN010000545.1 GCA_013812985.1 Hyphomicrobiales bacterium
GTGTGGCGCTGCTCGGGGGCCTCGCCGGCGCGGCGCATCTCGGCGAGACGGACCG
This sequence comes from Hyphomicrobiales bacterium, assembly GCA_013812985.1. Next base: position 56 of record JACCSN010000545.1, read on the forward strand.
CAATCCAGCCCTCCAGATCCTCGACCGAATCGCAGCCGACGCAGAGCTTGACGAGGTGCAACCGCATCGGGACGGCTTAGATCGCCCGTGGCCGCCGGACAACGCGGCTTGCGGTCGTCCACATCATTTTGCGAGCCTCGGCTCTCCGGCGCGGATTTCACCGGTCCTTGGCTGGACCTCAGGCGCTTCGGTCTTCCGCCCGCTCATCATCCGAGGCGGACCTTCGCCGCTTGCGAATGCGCGTTCGACGATGGTCAGATTGCGTAAAGCTCGACCGGCTTCTCAAAGCCCTTCAGGTGGTACTCCCGGCCTTCGATTTCGGCCGTTTGCCGCCGAGCCCGATCGTAAACGGCTTTGGTGACGAGAATCCGCCCTGCTTCGGCGGCTGCCTGGGCGCGAGCGGCAGTGTTCACGACCGTTCCAATCGCGGTCAGGTCGCGATGCGATCGGCCGAACTCTCCGAAGCTGGTCTCGCCGGAGTCGATGCCGACGCCCACGCCGAGTTCACTTCCGTCAAGGCCAATACCTTCAGCCACGAGAAGCTCACGACGCGACTGGCAGCGGCGCTGGATCTCCCGTGCGGCAAGCACGGCGCGTTCGGCGTGATCGGAGTGGTGGATCGGAAAGTTGAAGATCGCCATGATTGCATCGCCGATGGTCTTGTTGAGAAGCCCGTCAAATTCCCAAATGGCGGCGGCGCATTCATCATAAAAAACGTCAAGCAGCGACGAGACAGTGTCTGCCGAAAGCGACTGCGAATGCGTCGAATAGCCCCTCAAATCCGCAAAAAGCACCGAGACGTCGACAGTTATCTTGCGGGCTTTCATCACGCGCGTGAACATAAGCTCGCAAATCGTGCAGGTATTCGGGTTCATCCGGCTCGGGCGGATGCCAAAGACGCGGAAGGGAATGGAAGCCGGTCCACGCAGAGGCACTGGTAGACGCATCTGCTGCCAGCAGCCCTTGCAAATCCTGGATTGAGGAACCGACACGTCGCCGCTGCCCTGTTCATACGCCGCTCCGCGATCCTCGCACGTCCCGGCCATGAACTTCAAAGAAAATGCCCACAGCTGCCTGACTGCCGATCTGGCCGGCAATCGGAACGTCCGGAAATGGCACGAAGCGGCAGTTGACTGCACTCCGGCGTTGGGGTCGCAAGCCGTTCTGGCCACGCCCAAGCCGATACAATTCAGACTGCAAGCGTGCGTGATCCTCAAGAAGTGGTAGAAATATCCTCGGCGCCGGCTTGCTCCGGCTCGATCGAAACGGCCGGTGCGCCTTGGGCGAGCTGCGCTCCCGGCGCTATGCATACCTCGCGCACCGTTCCGGCCAGGGGCGCCACGACGCTGTGCTCCATCTTCATCGCTTCGAGCGTGAACAGGAGGTCCCCCTTTTCGACCCGGTCGCCGGGCGCGACGGCGACGCTCGCTACGCGGCCGGTCATGGGCGCGCTCACCTCGCCGCTCGACGCCGCTCCGCCGAGCTCGCGGGCGAGCGGGTCGGGGAAGCCGACGCGGATTTGGCGGCCGCGATCGAACAGGTAGGCATCGCCGCCGCCCCAGACGATTTCCGTGGGCTTCGCCCGACCGACTGGCGCGCCGGCGATCGCCAGAACCTGTGGGCCTTCGGCTGACCAGGCGAGATCGGCGCTTGCGGCTCGCTCATCGATCAGCACGTCGAGGCTGGTCCGCCGCGCCGTTCCACCCAACTCGAAAGCGTCGATGCGACCCCAGGGGCCGGGCGACGCGGCGGCGAGGCGCTCGGCCTCGAGCCGCGCCCATTCGCGGACGGCGCCCGCGACGAGAACCGGGTCCGGCGGCGCGCCGACCAGCCGGTCCATCTCCCGTTCGACCAAGCTTGTGTCGACGCCGCCGGCGACGAATTCCGGATGCGCCGCGATCGCGGCGAGGAAAGCGGCGTTGGTCTTAGGCCCGGCGAGGCGGAGGCGTTCCAGGGCTCCGGCAAGCCGGCTTAGCGCCACGGCGCGGTCCTCGCCCGTCGCGATCAGCTTGGCGAGCATCGGGTCGTACAAGCTGCCCACCTCGGTCCCCGCTTCGACGCCGGAATCGACGCGGATGCCTTCGCCTGAAGGGAAATCGGCGGCCCAGATGCGGCCGGCAGAAGGGCGGAACTCCGCATCCGGGTCCTCGGCGTAAAGGCGCGCCTCGATCGAATGGCCTTTGATGCGGACGTCCTCCTGGGTGAGAGCCAGCTTCTCGCCGGCCGCCACGCGGAGCTGCCATTCGACGAGGTCGAGCCCGGTCACCGCCTCCGTTACCGGGTGCTCGACCTGGAGGCGCGTGTTCATCTCCATGAAGAAGAAAGCATCGTCGCGAAGGCCGCGCGCAGAATCCGCGATGAACTCGACGGTTCCGGCGTTGCGGTAGCCGACGGCTTTCGCCGCGATGATCGCCGCTTCGCCCATCGCCCGACGCATCGCCTCCGGCAGGCCCGGCGCGGGCGCCTCCTCGATGATTTTCTGGTGCCGGCGCTGCACCGAGCAGTCCCGCTCGAAAAGGTGCAGCACATTGCCGTGCGCATCCGCGAAGATCTGCACCTCGATGTGGCGGGGAGTCTGGACGTAGCGCTCGATGAGCACGCGGTCGTCGCCGAAGGCTGCAAGCGCCTCGCGTTTCGCGGAAGCGAGGCCGGGCTCGAAATCGAGCGCGCGGTCGACGCGGCGCATGCCGCGCCCGCCGCCGCCGGCGACCGCCTTGACGAGCACCGGATAGCCGATCTGGTAGGCCTTCTCCCGGAGGAACTCCGGTTCCTGACGCTCGCCGCTATAGCCCGGCACCACCGGCACGCCGGCGCGCGCCATGATCGCCTTGGCTTCCGCCTTGGAGCCCATGGCGCGGATCGCGGCGGCCGGCGGGCCGATGAAGATCAGCCCGGCCGCTTCGCAGGCTTCGGCGAAGTCGGCGTTCTCGGAGAGGAAACCGTAGCCCGGGTGCACGGCTTCCGCGCCGGCTTTGCGGGCCGCGCCGATCAGCCGCTCGATGGAGAGATAGCTCTCCGCGGCGGGCCCTTCGCCGATCAGCATGGCGGTGTCCGCCTCGCGCCAGTGCGGCCAGGAGCGGTCCGCCTCGGTGAGCACGGCGACCGTGCGGAGGCCCATGCGGCGCGCGGTGCGGATGATTCGGCGGGCGATCTCGCCGCGATTGGCGATCAGGACGGATTGGAACATGCGCGCTCGCCTCGCCAGACTGTGATCGGACCGGCGCCCCGGTGGCCTTTACCCAACGTAAGTTTTCCCGCGTATGCACGAGCATGGCGCTCGTCCAGCCTCATGCGGCCCCGGCCTCCCCGCTCTTTCGCGGCAGCGTCGCGCAGAAGGCGCGCATCCTGTCGGGACTGGTCCTGTTCATCTTCGTCCTGACGCATCTGCTGAATCATAGCCTCGGGATCTGGAGCATGCAGGCCATGGACGCCGTCCAGGGCTTTCGGACGGCCGTGACGCGATCCGTTCCCGGCACGATCGTCCTTCTCGGCGCGGTGGTCACGCACGTCGCCTTGAACCTATACAAGATCGCGCGCCGGACGACATGGCGCATGCCGCTCTGGGAGGCCGTTCAGATCGGCCTTGGCCTGCTCATTCCCCTCCTTCTGCTGCCGCACGCCACGCCGATGCGCGCCCACTTCGACATCGAGGGCGCCGCGACCCGCTATTCGGAAACGCTCCCCGATCTGTGGAACGATTTGGCGCTGGAGCAGATCGTGCTTGTCATCGTCGTATGGATTCACGGCTGCATCGGCCTGCATTATTGGCTGCGGCTGAACGGGAGATACCGGCGGATCACGCCGCTGCTTCTGGCGCTTGCCGTCCTGATCCCGACCTTGGCGCTTTCCGGCTTCGTCGTGGCGGGACGCGAGGCCGCCGCGTTGCAGGCGGCCAGTCGGGACGGCGCCGAGCGAGAAGCGGCGACCCCTTCCGTTTACGGGGGAGGCGACGGGGCAGCCGGCGGCGCCGCGATTTCGGCCGCGGAGCGGATCGCGCAGGCGAAAGCGGCGCAGGTCGTCGAGACGACGATTGTCGCGACGTGGTTGGGCTGGGTCCTGCTGGCGGGAGTGGGCATCGCCGTCGCGGCGCGGCAGGTTCTGAACCTGCGGCGGCGGCGCATTCGCGTCTCCTACGCGGCCGGACCGTCCGTCGTGGCGCGGATCGGGCCGACGCTCCTGGAGATCAGCCGCATGGCGGGCGTGCCGCACGCTTCCATCTGCGGCGGGCGGGCGCGCTGCTCCACGTGCCGGGTGAAGATCGAGGCGTCGGCGCGCAAGCTCCCCGCGCCTCATGCGGCGGAAGCCGCGACGCTCCAGCGCATCCGCGCCGAGCCCTCCGTTCGGCTCGCCTGCCAGATCCGTCCGCGCGGCGATATCAGCGTCATCCGGCTCGTCCGCCCGCCCGACGAACGCCGCGGCGTCGTGCTCGCCGGGGCGGACGCGGCGGGCGTCGAGCAGACCCTGGCCGTCCTGTTCCTCGACATCCGCGGCTTCACCAGCCTGAGCGAAACCCGCCTGCCCTACGACACCGTCTTCCTGCTCAACCGCTTCTTCGGCGAGATCGGCGAGGCTATCGCCGGCGCCGGCGGCTGGGTCGACAAATATCTGGGCGACGGACTGATGGCGCTGTTCGGCCTGCGGCAGACGCCGGAGGAAGCCTGCCACGCGGCGCTGGTGGCGGCGATGCGCATCGACGCGGCCCTCGATCATGTGAACGCGCTTCTCGGCGACGAGATCGCCGAGCCGCTCCGAATCGGCGTCGGGCTGCATGTCGGACCGCTGGTGCTTGGCCGCATCGGCCATAGCGGCTCCGCCGCGACGACCGTGATCGGGCCGCCGGTCAACGTGGCGAGCCGCCTGGAAAGCCTGTCCAAGGAGAACAACGTGCAGCTTGTCGTCTCCGCCGATCTCGCGCGGATGGCGGGGCTGGAGCCCGGCGCGTTCCCGGAGACGGTCGTGGCGGTCCGCGGCGTGGCGGCGCCGGTGCCCGTCCTGCTCATCCGCCGCGGCCGCGACCTCGCCCCGCATCTGGGCCTGAGCCAGGCCCACGCGGCCGCCTGAGCGATCGGGTTGCGAATGATGTTACGAGCCGTCGTTGGCGCGGCGCCCCCTCCCGAATCAGCTTCGCCGCTCTCGACCTTCTCCGAGGGGCGATTACGCGCTGTTGCTCCCTGTACGCCTTCAGCAGGCGACTACGTTCACCGCGAGCCCGCCTTGCGAGGTCTCCTTGTATTTGTCGCTCATGTCGCGGCCGGTCTGGCGCATCGTCTCGATGCAGTTGTCGAGAGGCACGAAATGTGAGCCGTCGCCGCGGAGCGCCAGGGAGGCGGCCGTCACCGCCTTGACGGCGCCAAGCGCGTTCCGCTCGATGCACGGCACCTGGACGAGCCCGCCGATCGGGTCGCAGGTCATGCCGAGATGGTGTTCCAGGGCAATCTCCGCCGCGTTCTCCACCTGCGCGTTCGTGCCGCCGAGCGCCGCGGCCAGCCCCGCCGCCGCCATGGCCGAAGCCGAGCCGACCTCGCCCTGGCAGCCGACCTCGGCGCCGGAGATGGAGGCGTTGTGCTTGATGATCCCGCCGATCGCGGCGGCGACCAAGAGGAAGGTGCGGATGCCGGCGCGGTCGGCCCCGACGCAATGGTCGAGGTAGTAGCGGATCACCGCCGGGATCACCCCCGCCGCGCCGTTGGTCGGCGCGGTGACGACGCGGCCGCCCGCCGCGTTCTCCTCGTTCACCGCCATGGCGTAGATGCCGAGCCAGTCCATGATCCGGTGCGGCTGCAGGGAGTTTGCGCCCTGCTCGGCGACGAGCTTGGCGTGAATGTCGCGCGCCCGCCGCTTGACCTTGAGGCCGCCGGGCAGCGTCCCGGTCAAGGCGAGGCCGCGGTTCATGCAGGATTCCATCGCCGCCCAGATTCGGTCGAGCTCGGCGTCGAGATCGATGGCGGGCGCTCGCGCAACCTCGTTCGCCTGCTTCATGTCGGCGATCGCGAGGCCGGACGCCTCGCCCATCTGGAGCATCTCGCGGGCCGTGCCGAAGGGATAGGGCACCGGTGCGGAGCGGTCGGCGCTGGCGCCGCCAGCGTCCGCTCGTTCCAATTCCTCCGCCGAGAGCACAAAGCCGCCGCCGACCGAATAGAAGGTGCGCTCCACGAGCACGTTCCCCGCCGCGTCGAGCGCGCGAAAGATCATGCCGTTGGCGTGGCCGGGCAGCGCCGGGCCGTAGGCGAAGAGAATGTCGCTGTCGGGGTCGAATGAAATCTCCGCATGTCCAACCGAGGCCAGGCCTTTCGCCTCATACAGCTCAGCGAGGATCTTCGGCGCCCTGTCCGGATCGAGCCTATCCGGCGCCTGCCCGGCGAAAGCCAGCGCGATCGCCCGGTCGGTGCCGTGACCCTTGCCGGTGAAAGCCAGCGACCCGTGCAAGCTGACCTGAATTCTTCGCACCCGGCCGGAGGCGGAGGGGAGATCCTCGCGGAGAAAGCGACGGGCGGCGACCATCGGCCCGACCGTATGCGAGCTCGACGGGCCGATGCCGATCTTGAACATGTCGAAGACGCTGAGAAACATCGCGCCCTCCTTCCGGACAGGTTCTAGCCTGCCCGGGGCGTGTACGTCCGCTTCTCCGCGACAGGCTGTGCCGCACGGGCGGATTGCAAGATCAGCTGAGCGAGGTGTTAATATTAACAGATAGAATTGTCACCGAATGCTGTGAGCTATGCGAGAAGCGAGAGCGCGTATCTTCTGAAGACGTGCTGGATCGGACAAAGCTTCAAGAGATGGAAGCGGCAGGCGTGAAGAACAACGGCAATTCAGGACCGAGTGGTGACTGCCCCAGGTTTTCGACCGGTCAGGCGGTGGTCACTTTCGGGATCGTCTGCTGCGCGATCGCCCTCGCCGTGGTGCTCGCGGTGGCGACGGCCGCTTCCATGTGAACGCAGCGCGCTGGCCGCGAGCCGTAATCGCGAGGGCCAGATTTTCCGATCGCGCTAATTCTTCAGAAGAATCCGATAAGCCGTATCAAGCGAAACTTACGCGGGAAAGGATGCGGGCGCATCCTTGTCCAAACGCGTGTGACGAACCGTCGGCGCTGGCCGGCGGATCGGTTCGAAGGCAGGCCGGCGCGCCGGTCAGGCGGTGACGGGCCGAAACGCCAAAGCGACCCCGTTGATGCAGTGACGCTTGCCGGTGGGTTCCGGGCCGTCGTCGAAGATGTGGCCGAGATGGCCGCCGCAGCGGGCGCAATGCACTTCCGTGCGCGTCATGAAAAGGCTGGTGTCCTCGGTCGTGCCGACGGCGCCGTCAATCGCCGCCCAGAAGCTCGGCCAGCCGGTGCCGCTCTCGAACTTGGTGTCGGAAGCATAAAGCGGCAGGTCGCAGCCGGCGCAGTCGAAGCTGCCGTCGCGATGCTCCGCCAGGAGCGGGCTGGTCCCGGGGCGCTCCGTCGATTCCTCACGAAGCACCGCATACTGCTCGGGCGTGAGAAGCGCTCGCCATTCCTCGTTCGACTTCATCACCTCGAAGGTCTCCCCTGACGCCGCGCTCCGCGCCCGGCCCAAGCCGAACGTCCCGGCGAACGCGGCAAGCGCGGCGAACGAAGCGCCGGAGGCCAAAAGCAGACGTCTCGTGATCATCACAATCTCCGTTCCGAATCCGGGCGCCGTTCGGCGCTTGCCGAGAGGACGCTTCCAATGACTTCCAATGTAGTGATCACGGCGGCAATCATCCAAAAATTTCGGGTCACGCGCCATCAATCCTGGGTGAGCTTTGCCGCGTCAGGAACGCCTTCCATCGTGACCGGGATCTTGAGGTAGCGGACGCCATTGGCTTCCGCCTCCGGCAGCTTTCCGGCGCGGATGTTGGTCTGGATGGCCGGCATCAGCAGGAGCGGCGTCGGCAGCGTGGCGTCGCGCGCCTCGCGCAAGGCGACATATTCATCCTCGCCGCGGCCGGCGAGGTTGACGTTGCTTCGCTCCGCGGCGACCGTGCTCTCCCAGGCAAAACTGTCGCGGCCAGGCGCCTTGTAATCGTGGCACATGAAGAGCCGCGTCTCGTCGGGGAGCGTCAGGAGCCGCTGCATGGAGCGATAGAGCGTCCGTGCGTCGCCGCCGGGAAAGTCGGCCCGCGCCGTCCCGTAATCCGGCATGAACAAGGTATCGCCGACGAAGACAGCGTCTTCAATTCTGTAGGAGACGCAGGCCGGCGTATGGCCCGGCGTGTAGATGACCTCGGCTTGGAGGGTGCCGATCCTGAGACGCTCGCCGTCGGTGAGCAGCCGGTCGAACTCGGTCCCGTCCGCCGACGAATCCTTCATGTTGAAGACCGGCCGAAAGATTTTCTGCACGTCCCTGATGTGCTCGCCGATCGCGACCTTCGCGCCCGTTTTCAGCTTCACGTAAGGTGCTGCGGACAGGTGGTCCGCGTGGGCATGCGTTTCCAGCACCCACTTGACGGCGACGCCTTCGGTTTCGGCTGTCTTCAGGATCGCGTCGGCCGATCGGGTCGAGGCGACGCCGGAGCGGTGGTCGAAATCGAGCACGGGGTCGATCACCGCCCCCTCCCCGCCGCCACGGTCCCAGACGAGGTAGCTCACGGTGTTCGTCGGCTCGTCGAAGAACGACTCTATGGCCACATGGTCAGTGGTCGTCATCTCATCCTCCATTGCCGGTTTGAACGACAAGAGTGAGCGCGAGACCGGGTTTCGACAAGGCGCGTGATAGCGGCTTGCCGAGGTCAGCCGCCGTCACGATCGCGCGCGTGACCCGCTCACCTCGAACGGGGAGGTCTACGCCGCCCTCGGCACGATCCGCTCGATCACGTCGCCTAGCTTGCGCTTTTGCTCCTCCAGCTCGTAACTGGTCTGGAGGCGCAAAAAGAAGCCCTCCGACATCCCGAAATAGCGGCCGAGCCGAAGATCCGTATCGGCGGTAACCGCGCGTTTGCCGAGTACGATCTCGTTGATCCGCCGCGGCGGCACGCCGATCGCGCGCGCCAGCGCCGACTGGCTCATGCCGAGCGGCTTGAGAAACTCCTCGAGCAGGATCTCTCCAGCGTGCGGATTATGGAGCCACTCGCTCTCGTCAATGGTAGTCAACGATCTCGACATCGATCGGCCCTCCTTGGCGCCACCGAAAGCAGATCCGCCACTGATCATTGATGCGGATCGAATACTGCCCGGCTCGGGCCCCGCGCAGCTTCTCCAAGCGATTGCCAGGCGGATTCAGCAGATCTTCGAGTTGATCGGCCGCATCAAGCGTGCGCAGCTTGCGCCGAGCAGCATCCTGCAAGCTGGGCGAAAGCCTGCGGCTCCGCTGTCCGTTCCACAAACGCTCGGTATCGCCATCAATGAAACCGAGGATCATGACCGCTCAGCGTAACGCCTAACGTTATGGCGGACAAGGGCCATCCACGCGCCTTCCGCCAACGCGCCGGCCTGCACAAGCTCACACCCGCCTTGCAATCCGCGCCTGCCAAAGCACCAGAAGCGGAACGACGGCCAGCTCCATGACGAGCCCGGCAAGATGGCCGGCCGAGGGCGGGCCGGCAATGGACAGAGAGAGGAGCCGCGCCAGCCCGCCGGCGAAGACCAGGGCCGCGAGCAGGCGGAAACGTCCCGCCTTCGCGTCTATGCGGGGGATGGTGGTGTAGAAGCCGATCCCGACAGCGAGAAACACGCCGGAGAGGAAGCGGAAGTGGCTGTCGAGGTCGGCGGGCCAAGGCGGGTCGAGCTGGAGGAAATCCGGGCCGAGCAGCACCCCTGCCGCGCCGGACAGCGTCGGGATCAGCGCCAGCACCGCGACGACGATCTGCAATGCGCGCATCTTGGCTTTCGCGTTCTGGCCGTCGCAATCCTGCGCGGCGGTTTTGCTGGGATGAACGCGGCAGCTGGCGTGCCGCCGCCTAGCGCCGCCCGTCCTTTTGCTTCAGGATCAGCTGCTTACCGGCTTCGCTCACACGCCGCTGGCCAGCCCGTTCAATCGCAAGCCCGAGTTCGGCCAATCGTGACAGGATCGTCCCCGGGACGAGCAGGGCTTCCGGCTTGCCCCGACTCAGCCGCTCGAGCGCCTCCCACTCCTCGGCGGTCAGATCGTGGCGCTCAACCATCGGCGTCCCGCCATCAGGCCGCCATGCGAAGCTCCTTCTCCCGGCCGACCCGCTCGATCATCTCGGCCAGATCCGGCCGCCGGTCGATCTGCCCGCGGTAGTGGCGGCGGAGCGCGCCGGTCAGGCGCCCGTCGCGGCCGAGGAGATCGTCGGCCATGAGGATCATGCGCGAGTTCGGCCAGGCCTGCGGCCGGATCTCGCGGATATGATCGAAGACGGCGTCCTCGTCCCAGTCCGGCCGCGCCTCCGCGAGCAGCGTCGCCATGGAAGCGGTGGAGCGCGAGATGCCGGCATGGCAGTGAACCAGCAGGTGGGCGAGCGGATCGCCGTCCACCGCGGCCAGCCCTTCCCCGAAGCGGAGCAGCTTCTCGATGTGCTCGCGCTCCGGCAGGATCATGCCGGGCGTCTCGTCGATGATATCGTCGAAGCGGAGCGTCAGACGCTCATGCGGGCCGTAGCCGGCGAAATCGGCCGGCTCCGGGTAAAGCGGATCGAGGATCGACAGGACATGGGTGACGGCGGCGTCCTGGAACGCGCTAAGCTCGGTCAGCCCGCAGATGGACAGTCGGCGGGCGGCAGCGGAAACAGGCATCTCTTCTCCTTGGCAGCGCCTCTTAGCGCGCCCAATATGGCGAGCGGAAGACGACGGGGCGGGAATTCTCGTTCCGCACAAAGCGGGAGAATCGATATGGAACGCTGCACACCGCATGTGGTTCGACTGGAGGATTTGAGCC
>JACCSN010000551.1 GCA_013812985.1 Hyphomicrobiales bacterium
GAGACGGGCTCGGCGCTGGCGAAGAGAAGCGCCTCCAGCATCCTCATGTGCAGGCGATGGAAGTCGGGCGACAGGCTTGTGACATTGCTTCCCGACCAGGCGGACAGCAGCTCAGCCATGGGCGGCCCCGGCAAGCTTGACGGCGGGCTGCAGACGGCGGCGGACGTAGAGCGGCGAAAATGGCGCGCTCTGCCGAAGCTCCACCTCCCCCTCGCGCACCAGCTCCAGGCTGGCGGAGAGCGCGCTGGCGCGGGCGGTGCGCCGTAGCTCGGGCCGGGCCAGGTAATCGGCGAGATAGGAATCGAGCGTCGCCCATTGGAGGTTCGAGCCGAGCAGCCGCATCAGGCGGTCGCGGGTTTCCGCCAGCGTCAGCACCGCGCGCCTCGGCAGCTCCAGCTTCGCCGCGACCCGGTGCAAGCGCAGGGCGGCATAGGCGGAGAGGAGGTCGTAGAGCCGGGCCTCCCACACCGACTGGGTCCGCACCGCCACCGCCTCCGGCATGCCGCAAGCAAAAACATGGATGCCGAGTCGCGAACGCCCCATGAGCCGCCGGCCGGCCTCGCGCATCGCCTCAAGCCGGCGCAGGCGCAGCGCCAGCGCCGCCGCGAGCTCGTCGCCGCCCGGCTCCGCTTCCGCCTCGTCCTCCGGCAGGAGCAGCCGCGATTTCAGGTATGCGAGCCAGGCGGCCATCACGAGATAATCAGCGGCGATCTCCAGGCGCAGTCGCCGCGCCGTCTCGACGAAGGCGAGGTATTGCTCGGCAAGGGCCAGGATGGAAATTTTGGTGAGATCGACCTTCTGGTCGCGGGCGAGCCTGAGGAGGAGATCGAGCGGGCCTTCAAAGCCGTCCACGTCGATGACCAGGAGATCGTCCTGGCGTTAGCGTTCCGGCGCTTCGAAGGCCATGATGTCGGGACCCGCGAGCCCGGATGCGTTCACGCGACGGGCGCCTTCGCGAGCAGGGAATCGAAGCGGGCCTCCAGAGCGGGACGATCGACCGGGGCCGGTTCGGTCCGCGCGGCCAGAGCGCGCTCGGTGCGGCGCAGCGCGTCGCCGGCGAGTTCCGGTGCGCCGATGGCGATCTCGGTCATCTCGCCCACCTCGCCATTGCAGTGGAGCACAAGGTCGCAGCCGGCCCGGATCGCGGCTTCCGCGCGGCCGCGGAAGTCGCCGGAAAGCGCGCCCATGGAGATGTCGTCCGTCATCAACGCCCCGTCGAAGCCGATTCGCCCGCGGATGATGTTAGCAATCACCGCTCCGGAAAGCGTTGCCGGCGCGCTGTCGTCGATCGCGGAAAAAACGACATGGGCGGTCATCCCGAGCGGAGCTTTGCTGGCGAGAAGCCGGAACGGCGCGAAATCCTGCGCCTGGAGGGCGGCGAGCGACGCATCGACGCGCGGCAGCTCCTGGTGGCTGTCGACCTGCGCCCGGCCATGACCGGGCAGGTGCTTGATGACCGGTATGACGCCGCCGCTCAACATGCCGTCGATCTGCGCGCCGCCGAGCGTGCTGACCGAATCGACCGTCCGGCCGAGCGTCCGGTCGCCGATGGCGGGGGTGTTGCCCTCGGCCGGCACGTCGAGGACGGGGACGCAATCGACGGTGACGCCGAGGCTGGCGAGGTCGAGCGCCATCAGGCGCGCACCAAGATGGGCGGCTTCGACGCCGAGGAGCGGGTTCAGATCGTAGAGCTGCCCGTAGGTTGCGCCGGAGGGGTAAGCGCGAAGATGGGGCGGCCCGATCCGCTGGACCCGGCCGCCCTCCTGATCGATGAGGATCGGCGCATCGCCCCGGCCGAGCGCCTGCCGAACCGCGCCGCAGAGTCGACGGATATCGTCCAGCTCGCCGATGTTGCGCCTGAACAGGATGACGCCCCAGGGCCGGGCGTCGCGCAGAAAGGCGCGCTCCTCCTCGGCTAGCGCCGTCCCTTTCAGGCCACAGATGAAGGCGCGCGGCGCCACCCCCTAACCTTCGGACGAGGCTAGCGCGTGACGAAGCAGCTGCCGCCCGCGGCCTGCATCGCCTCGCAGACCTCGATCGCTTCGGCGCGGGACGGCCAGGGGCCGACGCGGACGCGATAGAAGATGCCCTTGGCGCCGAGATCCGCCTGCTGGATATTCGGCTGCATGCCGCCCAGCGCCGACGGGTAGCGGCGCTGCAGATCGGCGAACGCCGCCTGCGCCTGAGCCTCGGACTTTTGCGAGCTGACCTGGACGACGAAGCCGTCCGCCGCGACAACCGGAGGCGACGCCGCCGGCTCAGCCGGCGAGACGCTGGCCAGATCGCCGGGCGGGGCCGAAGGAGTCTCGGTAGCGGCGAGGTCGGGCAGGATCGGCGTTTCCCCCGAAGCATCGGACTCGGCTGCCGCCCCGCTCGCGCCAGAAGCTGCGGGCGCGTCCGGGGGAACCGGTTCCGGCGCTGCCGCGGCAGAAGCGGCTGGGGCAGAAGCGGCCGGGGCAGGCGTCGGCTCGGGCGGCGGCGCGGGCGTCGGCTCCGAAGCCGCATTCGGTTCGGCCGATGCTTCGAACGGCTCGTCGGTCAGCGGCTCAGCCGGAATCTCCGCGCTCCCGTCGACTTCCGAGGTCGGCACACGCACCGGATCGCCCGGCGTCATTTCGGCGGCGACCGAGGCCACCTGCTGCTCGATGGGCGGCGGAGCAGGCTCGCTCGCCGCGGCGGCGCCCTCCTCCGATGATGAGATCGTCCCGTCGGGGCGGACGACGAACGTTCGAACGCGACGCGGCCCGACTGGGAGGTTCTCCTCGGCAACCGCGGCGCTTGCCGGATTCTGGCCGGCCGGAGGCGGGGCGGCTTGCGGCGCAGCGACTGACTGTGCAGGCGTCGGCTGGGCAGGCGCAGGCGCAGGCTCAGGCTCGGGCGGCGGCGGCAGGACGATGCGGGAGATTTCCGCCGGCTCCTCGGCGCCTTCCACGACCTGCTCGCCTTGCGTCGAAGCCTCGCCGGCGACCCGACTATAGACTGCCTCGCCAACCGTCTCGCTTTCGGCCCGCTGCTCCGGCGGCGCCTCGACCTTCACAGCCCCGTCGGGGGCCGCGATGACGGGTGGCGGCCCGGAGCCAACCTCCTCGGTCGTCCTCATGTAATAGGCGGCGGCTCCGCCAATCGCGGCCACGGCCAGCACAAGTGCGACGGTCACGAGTCCCTTGCGGCCGGAACGGCGCCGCTCAGGATCACTCGCCGCGCCTCCCGCCCCGCCGCCTTGCGCCGGAGCAATCGCGACCTCTCGTTCAGGCGCTGCTTTCCTCGGCTCGGGATCCTCAGCCTCCCGCCAGCGGCCACCCGATGTGGGATCGGAGTATCGCGGCTCAAGCTGATGGCCGCGATCCGCCTCGACGGACGCGGCCGCGGGCTTCTCCTGGCGGACGGGCTCGCGCGCCTCGTCCAGATCGCCGGACGTGGTGCGAAGGTCGCGCGGCGCTTCCACATTCGCGGCGCGGCGATGCGCCGATCCGGGCTCTCTCTTCGGCTGCTCGCCGGATTCGATCTCGCGCCAACCCGCCGCATTCCCCGCGGCGAAGCCGGAACGCGCCGGCCGGCGGCGGGGGCCTTCACCCGCCGGGGAC
>JACCSN010000577.1 GCA_013812985.1 Hyphomicrobiales bacterium
GGATCGCGGACATAAACGTGCGCGAGCTGATGATCCGCCACGGCAAACGCCCGCGATGCCCCGGCATCGAAGACATCCCGGCCCATCTCGTCGCGAACGCGAATAAGCCCGGCCTGCCGAAGCGCGCGGTTGACATGCACCGCGTCTCGGACCGGCGTGATGCCGTATTCCGAGACGACAATCACCGAGCGCCCCTCCCGCTCCGCTTCTTCAATCATCCGGCCGCAGACCGAATCGCTATCGGCCAACGATTTCCGCACCGCAGGGTGGCTCAAATCGGGGCCGTGGCGCTGCAAGTCGTAATCGAGATGCGGCAGGTAGGAGAGCGCGAGCGTCGGATTGCGCGTCGCCATGACATGCAGCGTCGCCTCGGCGATCCATTCGCTCGAAGAAATGTCCGTCGCCGGCCCCCAGAACTTGAACAGCGGAAACGTGCCGAGTTTTCCGTTCAGCTCGTCGCGGAGCTCCGGCGGCTCGGCGTAATGGTCGGGCACCTTGCGCCCGTCGGCCGGATACATCGGCCGCGGCGTCGCGCTCCAGTCGGCGGTGGAATACATGTTGTACCACCAGAACATCTGGGCGCAGGTGAAGGCGGGATCGCGCTTCCGCCCAGCCTCCCAGATCGTCTCGCCGCCGATCAGATGGTTGGACTGCCGCCACAGCCAGACCTCGGCGAGATCGCGAAAATACCAGCCATTGGCCACCGCGCCGTGGCCGGAGGGCTGAAGCCCGGTCAGCAGCGTCGACTGCACCGTGCAGGTCACGGCCGGAAGCACGGTCCTCAAGGGCCGCCGGCCGCCTTGGCGCGCCAGCTTGTTCAGGTTCGGTGTGTGCGGCCCGAGCAGAGAGGGCGTCAGCCCGACGACGAGGAGGACGAGGGTAGGTTTCATGGGCTGACACGTGGCCGCGATGCTACAAGGGAGGTGAATGCCGCTGATCAGGCCGTCGCTAAGCGTTATCCAGCGACGGCCTCCTTAATCTCCCTGGGGCGGTTCTGGATGGCGCGGAGATAGGCGAGCGCCGGAGCATCGGGGCGGCGCCGGCCCTGCTCCCAGTTCTTGAGCGTCGATAGGGGTATTCGGTAAGCTGCCGCGAACTCCTCCTGCGACATACGCAGGGCGCGTCTGATCGCCTTCACGTCCGGCAGCTCGACATGGGTGAGGCGCAGGCCAGCAACCTCGCCGCCGCGTGCATGCTCGACCGCCTGATTGAGGCTATCGATCAGATCTTCTGCAAATCTAGCCATCGTCATCATCCCGGTTTCCGTCGGCCTTTGAGCAGCATCGTCAGCGCGCGCACAAGGCGCTTTTCTGCAGCGCTTAGATCCTCCTGCTTCGCCTTCGGATAAACCAAAAGCAGATACAAAGGATGCTGGTCGTCAATATAGAAATAGACAACTCTCACCGCCGCGTTTTCCCGCACCTGCGCGGGACCAACGCACTTTCCGAACACCTCCAGTCGAGGGAATGAGGTCCCCAGCGTCCGGATTCGCCGCACTGAAGTTTACGAACTCGCTGCGCTCTGCATCATCCCAAATTGACCCGGCCTGACGCACGAACAGCGGCGTCTCCGCCACCGTGATCAGTTGGCCAGCCATCAATCCGCATATACGCCATTGACGCCCCGGTGTCCAGGTCGGCGCGGTCCGATGCTGGCTATTCGCTTCCACCTTTCCCGGGCGATCCGCGCCGGGCTAGAGTGTCGGCCGAGCTACGATAGAATCGCGGGAGCAATTGTGAGTCAGGCCGTCAGCCGACTTCTGGGCGACTGGCTACAGCGGCAGCTGCCGGAATCGCAGTTCCGCTGGCTCCGGGGGGAGCTTGCAAAGCTGGATCAAGGGAGGCAGCGCGATCTCGACATTGCTTTCGGCCTTGCGCCGCGCAAGCTCGGGCGCGCCGACCTGGCGCTCTCAGCCGCGGACCTCGCCGACGCCGACGAAGCCCGGCCCGGCTGGGACCCGCGCGGCTGGTCGGTGGACGAAGCGGCGCGCATCCTGGCGCTGCTGGAATTCGGCGGGGGCGCGGAGGGTTTTGCGAAAACCTTTATGCAGCTCTGCCGGACGGCCGAGGTCGGCGAGGCCGTCGCGCTCTATCGCGGCCTGCCGCTCTATCCGGAGCCGGAGAAGTTCGAATGGCAGGCCGGCGAAGGGCTGCGCACCTCCATGCGCGCCGTCTTCGAGGCCATCGCGCATCAAAGCCCCTTCCCAAAGGAGAATTTCTCGCAAGAGCGCTGGAACCACATGGTGCTGAAGGCCCTCTTCATCGGCTCTGCGCTCCACCCGATCCAGGGGCTGGACGAGCGGCGAAATCCGGAGCTTGCGCTTATCCTGCGCGACTACGCCCATGAGCGCTGGGCGGCGGGGCGCCCCGTCACGCCGGAACTGTGGCGCTGCCTGGGGCCGTTCGCCGAGGGGATCATGATCGACGATCTGGAGCGGGTCGCCGGGAGCCAGGACCCGAGCGAGCGCCGCGCCGCCGCGCTGGCGCTTTCCGTCAGCCCCGACATTCGCGCGCCTGAAATCCTCAAAAGCCTGCCGGCGGAGGTAGCGCTCCTAAGAGCTGGCGCTCTCTCCTGGGAGAACGTTCTCGCATGAGGAGCCAATCGATCCGGCCTACCCCACCTTCAACCGCCCGAAGGGCTGCACCATGATGTTCATCGATCCGCACACGCACATGATCTCGCGCACCACCGACGATTACGGAGCCATGGCCGCCGCCGGCATCGTGGCGCTGATCGAGCCGGCCTTCTGGCTCGGCCAGCCGCGCACCTACGTGGGCAGCTACGTCGACTACCTATCCCACATCGTCGGCTTCGAGCGCTTCCGCGCCGGCCAGTTCGGCATCCGGCACTATTGCACGATCGGGCTGAACTCGAAGGAGGCCAACAACGAGGAACTGGCGGAGGGCGTCATGGAGATCCTGCCGCGCTTTGCGCTGAAGGAGGGCGTCGTGGCGATCGGCGAGATCGGCTATGACGAGCAGACGCCGCTGGAGGACAAATATTTCCGCGCCCAGCTGGAGCTGGCCAAGGAGACCGACCTGCCGGTGATGATCCATACCCCGCATCGCGACAAGAAGCGAGGCACCACCCGGTCCATGGATGTTTGCGAGGAGCACGGGCTGAACCCAGCCAAGGTCATCGTCGATCACAACAACGAGGAGACGGTCGGCGAAGTCCTGCAGCGCGGTTTCTGGGCAGCCTTTTCCATCTATCCGAGCACCAAGATGGGCAATGTCCGCATGGTCGAGCTTTTACGCAAATGGGGAGCGGAGCGGGTCATCGTCGATTCCGCCTGCGATTGGGGCATCTCCGACCCGCTCGGTGTGCCGAAGACGGCAAAGCTGGCGCTCGACGGAGGCGTCCCGGAGCGGGACGTGCGGCTTGCCTGCTACGAGAACGCGCTCGCCGCTTACGGGCAGAGCGGGCAGATGCAGGAATCCGACTGGCTCGACCCGCCGGCGGTCGACCAGCGCACGCTCTACGAAGGGAATTCCGTCCTGCGCGGCGGGCGCGAGCCGCGGCTCGATGAGCCGAGGAGCCGCCGCGGCATGGAAGAGCTCCTCATTGAGTGAGGCGGCGCCCCCGAGCGGCGCGACCGGGTCGAGCCTGCGCCCGCTCTGGCGGCTGACGGCCGTCTTCGTCGGCGTGGCTATCTTTGTCGCCGTGCCCTTCGTGGTCTGGGGTGGAGAGGTCGAAGCAGCGTTTCGGCAGGACCGGCTGGCGACGTTGTTCGCGCAATATCAGAGCTTCGCTTGGCTGGTCGCCATCGGCCTGCTCGTCTCCGACCTTATTCTCCCGATCCCGAATACGATCGTCATGGCGGCTCTCGGCGCGATCTACGGCCCGTTTCTGGGCGGTGCTTTCGCGACCTTGGGAACCTGCCTCGCCGGGCTGGCCGGCTACGCGCTCTGCCGCCGCTTCGGGCCGCTCGTCGCCGGCCGGCTGCTCAGCCCGACCGATCTGGCCGCCGGCGAACAACTCTTCGCCCGTCACGGCGGCTGGATCGTCGCTGCTTCGCGCTGGCTGCCGGTCCTCCCCGAAGCGATCTCCTGCATGGCCGGATTGGCCCGGATGCCTCTCCCGAAGTTCGCTTTGGCGCTCCTCTGCGGCGCCGCCCCGCTCGGCTTCATTGTCGCCGGCCTCGGCTACAGCGGGTCGGACCGGCCCCTCCTGACGCTCCTGGTCTGCGCCCTCCTGCCGGTTCCGTTGTGGTATGTGTTCCAGAGAGCCACAGGCGCCGCCGGCCGCGCCGGCCCGAGCGTTCCAGCACAGACCCCGATGTGACCGCGCCCGGCAGCCTGTCGAGCTACATCAACCATGAATCCAAGCTCTGCTTTGTCACCCCGGAAGCGACGCGAAGCGGCGCTGTCCGGGGTCCATAAACGCCGAAGCGCGCAAGCAGAGGCTCGGCGCTCTTGCGAAATTCATCCGCCTTCCGTGTTTATGGATCCCGGTCTTGCCGCTGGCGCGGTAAACCGGGATGACAACAGGAGAGGTTCGCCAACAATCCTAAAAACCTCAGGTCACTTGGCTGGGTCCTTCGGCGTCCACAGCACGGTGGGCGCGTCCTTCTCGTAGGCCATGCCT
The DNA here is from genome assembly GCA_013812985.1 of Hyphomicrobiales bacterium. The sequence goes on from JACCSN010000577.1 coordinate 4,588, forward strand.
TGCGGGTAGGAGATCGCTTCCAGTTGCAATCCCCACGGCGCCAGGAAATAGACGATGCTCTGCCCGGCGGCCGGCCCTTCTTCGACCGGGATCGGGCCCATGAAGGTCTTCACGCCCTTGC
>JACCSN010000616.1 GCA_013812985.1 Hyphomicrobiales bacterium
TGATCGCCATCCTGTTCTTCCGCCGCGTCTCCTTCATGATCATCGCCGCGGCGCCGCCGCTGATCGCCATCATCCTGTCGCTCGGCGCGCTCGGCTGGCTGGATTTCCGCCTCAACATGTTCCTGAACGTGATGACGCCGCTCATCATGGTGATCAGCTTCTCCGATTCCATGCAGCTCACCTTCGCCGCGCGGGATCGGCTCATGGCGGGCCAGGACAAACGCCAGGCCTTCCGCAACGCCATCCTCGTGGTCGGCCCGGCCTGCGTGCTCACCCACGCCACGGCGGGGCTCTCCTTCGTCGCGCTGCAGTTCTCCAACTCCGAGCTGATCCGCACCTTCGGCCAGGCGGGCCTCGCGGCGACGATCATCGCGCTGGTCGCGGTGCTGACGCTCGTGCCCCTCCTCGGAATTCTGCTCGTCCGCAAGGAGACGCGCCTGGCCGGCAGCGCGAAGGGCGGCGATTTCGCCGTGGAGGCGCTCCGAAGCTTCTGCCGCTGGATCGCCGTCCGCATGGTGAGCCGGCCGGGGCTCTACAGCCTGCTCAGCCTCCTCCTGGTCGGCGGCCTGGCGCTCATCTACGCCAATCTGGAGCCGCGCTACCGGCTGGCCGATCAGGTGCCGGACCGCGAGCAGGCGGTGGCGGCGAGCGGCCGCCTCGACGCCAAGCTCACCGGCGCCAATCCGATCGACGTCCTGGTGGAGTTCCCGCAAGGTGCGTCGCTCTACGCGCCGGAGACGCTTGCGACATTGGCCGACGTCCATGCGGCGATCGAAGCCCAGGCGGGCCTCGGCAATGTCTGGTCGCTGGAGACGCTCCGCCGCTGGCTGGCGGAGAAGACCGGCCGGGAGGACGTCGCCACCCTCACCGAATATGTGGAGATGCTGCCGGAGCATCTGACGCGCCGCTTCATCTCGGAGGCGCGGGACGCGGCGATCGTCTCCGGACGCATTCCCGACATCGATGCGAGCGAGCTCCTGCCGGTGGTCGACGGCCTCGACGAGGCGCTCGGCGCGGTGCGCGCCAGGCACCCCGGCTATGAGATTTCGGTCACCGGGCTCTCGGCGATCGCGGCGCGCAACAGCGCCGACATGATCGGCAAGCTGAACCGCGGGCTGACGATCGAGATCGTCTTCGTTGCCGCCTTCATCGGCCTCGCCTTCCGCTCGTTCCTGGTGATGCTGGTCAGCATCCTGCCGGGCGTGTTTCCCATCGTCGCCTCGGGCACGCTGCTCTGGGCCATGGGCGAGGGCCTGCAATTCGCCAGCGTCGTCGCGTTGACCGTTTCATTCGGTCTCGGCCTCAGCGCAACCATCCATTTCCTCAACCGGCTGCGGCTGGAGGAGAGGCCGGACGAGGACCCGGCTGCCGGCGTGGAGCGCGCGACCGTGCTGGTCGGCCCGGCCCTGATTTTGACCTCGGTTGTGCTGGCCTGCGGCTTGGCGGTGACGGTCTTCTCCGATCTGCCGTCGCTCCGGCTGTTCGGCTGGCTCAGCGCCGTTTCCATGCTGGCGGCGCTTTTCGCCGACCTGCTCATCCTGCGGCCGACCGCCATGTTCCTGAAGCAGTTGGCGCGGCGGGCAAGGGACCGGCGCCTCGAAGCGCGACCGGCGGAATGACGGCGATAACCTCAGGGAGGATGCGCCGACAGGTTCAGCCGGAGCGCCGTTGCAGCTTGACCGAGACCTCCTCCACATCCATCGCCCGCGGCCGGATGGTCACCGATTGCTGGTCTCCATCGGTCATCACGCCGATCTCGGCGAAGAAGTTCTTGCCCTCCACACGGGCCTTGATCTCGCTCGCCGTCGCGCGGCCGGATACGAACCCGCGGGTGCTGTAGGTTGTCTCCAGCCAGGTTCCGGTGATGACGCCGGCGTCTTGCTTGTAAGCGACATCGGTGGTGACCTCCAGCTTGTAGCTGTCGCTGGCGCAGGTCATTTTCTGGCCGAGACGGTTGCCGGTGTCCTCCACGACATAGGTCGCTTTGCAGCGGATGCGCTCGCTCGTTCCGCCGGCGAGCTTGATCGTGCCGGAGCCCGTCCAGGAACCGGCGAGATTGGCGAAGGGGCCGGGGGCGGCCTGGGCGGCCACCGGCGCTGTCGCCGTCGCGCCAAGCACAAGAACGGCCACAAAAGCCCGATTTGCCACAGCCCGCATCAAAGGCAGCCGCGATCGCATCATTCCACCTCAGCAAACGAGCCCACACCCGCCCGGGGGCGAACATGCCTGAGCGGCGGCGTTTCCGCAATGATCACCGTTGGTCAATTTATGCTCAGTCGCTTGGCGGATCGACGGAATTCTGGAACTCGGCAACCCCATGCAGCAAGCTTTGCGAGGCATCGCTGCCAAATCCGCCCGCCTCGAGGAGACGGGCGGCATAGGTGAAGTGCAGCACGGCCTCCTCGGCAGCATCGCGGACCTCGATCCAGCGCGCGTCACTCAAGGCAATACCTTGATGGGGACTGCATGACCCTCGCGATGAATTCCGGCCTCGTCATCGAGGCCGGCAAGAATGGCGCATCCGGGCCGCCGCCTAGTGTGGCGCACCTCGGTGCATCCGCCCCTAGTCGCAACAAGCTTTCATCGCCTGGAGAGGATAGTCGTCATACCTGTCGTGCAGAGGCCGAATAGGTGTGGAAGATGTTGCCGGCTTGGTCCTTGTAGAACACGCTGATGCCGTGCAGCTCCTCGTGGGCATACGGGGTCGTGCCGTAATTGTAGCCGACGTCTCCGGCGGCCACCTGCTCCTTTGTGAACGACACGCCGTAATCGTAGTTGAAATCGCCGCCGTGGGATGACAGCCACTTGAAACGCCAACCCA
>JACCSN010000631.1 GCA_013812985.1 Hyphomicrobiales bacterium
CCGTCATGTCGGCCACGAGCACCTCAAGCTCCCCTTCGCTTCGGCGGCCGCGCACCTGAAGCACCTCGCAGAACGGCACGAATTCAGGGTAGCGCTCCACGTCGGCGACAAGATCGAACATCGCCTCAGCTGAGTGCGCGAGGCGGCGCGTCGTCCGGAATTCCGGCACCGATCCGCCGGATCAGACGCGCGCGGCGCGGGCGGCGCGGAGCCGCGCGAAATCCTCGCCGGCGTGATGGGATGAGCGGGTCAGCGGGCTGGCGGAGACGAGCAGGAAGCCCTTCGAATAGGCGATGGCCTCGTAGGAGCGGAACGCATCAGGGCTAATAAAATCCCTGACGGGATGGTGCTTGCGCGTCGGCTGCAAATATTGGCCGATCGTGAGGAAGTCGACATCGGCGGTCCGAAGATCGTCCATCAGCTGCAGGACCTCGTTCCGCGCCTCACCCAAGCCCACCATGATACCCGATTTGGTGAACATCGTCGGATCCAGCTCCTTCACGCGCTGCAAGAGGCGGATGGAGTGGAAGTAGCGGGCGCCGGGGCGCACCGTCAGGTAATTGGACGGGACGGTCTCGAGATTGTGGTTGAAGACATCGGGCCTGGCGGCGACCACGATTTCGAGCGCGCCGGCCTTGCGGAGGAAATCCGGCGTCAGCACCTCGACCGTGGTTTCCGGCGAACGGGCGCGGATGGCGAGGATGACGGCGGCGAAGTGCCCTGCCCCGCCATCGGCGAGGTCGTCGCGATCGACCGAGGTGACCACGACATGAGCGAGGCCCATCTTGGCCACCGCATTGGCGAGGTTTTCCGGCTCATCTGGATCGACGGCGCCGGGCAGGCCGGTGCGGACATTGCAGAAGGCGCAGGCGCGGGTGCAGGTATCGCCCAGGATCATGAAGGAGGCGTGCTTCTTCGACCAGCACTCGCCGATATTCGGGCAGCCCGCCTCCTCGCAGACGGTGACGAGCTTGTTCTCCCGCACGATGTCGCGCGTCTCCGCCCAGACCGGCGAGCCGGGCGCGCGCACGCGAATCCAATCCGGCTTCTTGAGCACCGGCGCGTCAGGCCGATGCGCCTTTTCCGGATGCCTGGGCCGGGCCAGTACGGCCCGGCCCTTCGAGGCGATAGTGTCGATCAGCGTGACCATTGGTCTTTCGGCGGTCGCTCCGCCTGTGATCCGCCCGCCGCGATCAGCGGACCGTGCGTCTGCCCCGGAACATCCGGAAGATGCCGATAAGAAGACAGGCGCCGATAACCGCGACGATAAGCTGGCCGATCCATCCGCCCATCGTCTCCCCGATGATCAACATCAGGACGAAGTTGGCAACCAGCGCACCAACGATGCCAAGGACGATGTTCATGACCAGGCCCATGTCGCTGTGCATGATCTTCTCGGCGATCCAGCCCGCTATCCCCCCGATGATGATCGCCCCAATCCAGCCTACACCTTCCATAATCGCCTCCTGGCTTCGCGACGGACGGGACGATTCCCGACTCCGCCGCCCGCCTATACGTGTATGACGCGGCCGTAAGCGTCAAGAACGCTCTCGTGCCCGCCCCAACGCATGACGATCGATGTAATCTGGAAGCGAGGTGGTGTCGTCGATCACCGCGCTTCCGAGCTGATCCGCTGTGAGGTTCTTCGCGCCGCTAAGGTCCGCGCCGATCAGTATGGTCTCGTCGAGCTCGGCATCGCGGAGGTCGGCATTGTCGAACACGGCTCCCGTCGCATCCGCCCTGGACAGGTTCGCTCCAACCAGGTCGCCATCACTCCAATCGGTTCGGCGAATGAAAGCTCCATTTATATCCAGCCGGAGATGTCCGTTATGCCCCTTTCGATTCGCCAACATTCTTGGCCTCCTTCGCTTTCAAATCAGACTTCAAGATATTGACGATCTCCTGGAGTTCAATGGGCGGCTCTTGATTGCCGTAAGCTTCGCGACTCTCGCGAAAATGCAGCGCCAGAACCTCGATTACGGGCCACGATAAGTCGCGATAGTTCTTCGCAATGTAGCCGAGCGTGTATATTGCAGCCAGCCGAACTGAGCGTCTTTGATCGCCCAGTTCCGAGGCGGACCTGTGAAACAGGCCGGCGACATGGGCCCGTCGCGCAAGCTCGGCTTGGCTGCGCGCAGCTTCCGCCTGCGAGCGCGCAGGCGGTATGTTCCGCCATGCCAAGAGCGATCCAACCAGTGCGGCTACTGCCAACCCGATATTCTGGACGATTTGCGAAAGGGCTACCCACGTCTCCATGCTCACGTCCGCTCAGGTGTGGATGACGCGTCCGTAAGCGTCGAGAACGCTCTCGTGCATCATTTCGGAAAGCGTCGGATGCGGGAAGACCGTGCGCATCAGCTCTTCCTCAGTGGTCTCCAGATTCATGGCGACGACGAACCCCTGAATCAGCTCGGTGACTTCGGCGCCGATCATATGGGCGCCGACGAGCTGGCCGGTCTTGGCGTCGAACACCGTCTTGACCAAGCCTTCCGGCTCGCCCAGCGCGATCGCCTTGCCGTTGGCGAGGAAAGGGAAGCGCCCAACCCTCACCTCAATCCCGGCCTCCTTCGCCTTCAATTCCGTCAACCCGACAGAGGCGACCTGCGGATGGCAATAGGTGCAGCCGGGGATCTTCCACTTGTCCATGGCGTGCGGATGCAGGCCCTTGATGGCCTCGACACAGATGACGCCTTCATGCTCGGCTTTGTGGGCCAGCATGGGAGGGCCGGCGACATCGCCGATCGCATAGACCCCCTCCACATTGGTCCGGCCGAACGGATCGGTCACAACCAGCCCGCGATCGAGCTTGACGCCAAGCTCCTCCAGCCCGAGGCCTTCCACGTTGCCGACGACGCCGACTGCTGCGATGACGCGGTCGACCTTCAGCGTCTCGGTCTTGCCGCCCTTCAGCTCGATCGTGGCGGTCACGTCGTTCTCGCCCTTGTCGAGCCTGGTGACCTTGGCGTCGGTATGAATCTTGATGCCCTGCTTCTCGAAACGCTTCCGGGCATGGGCGGCGATCTCATGGTCCTCGACCGGGAGCACCTGCGGCAATACTTCCACCACGGTGACCTCGGCGCCCATCGTGCGAAAGAACGATGCGAATTCGATGCCGATCGCGCCGGAGCCGACGACGAGCAGCGATTTCGGCATGGTTTCCGGCACCATGGCTTCGAAATAGGTCCAGACGAGCTTCTTGTCGGGCTCCAGGCCGGGAAGGACGCGGGGACGGGCGCCGGTGGCAACGACGATGTGCTTGGCCGCGTAGTCGCCGGCGCCCAACGCGGCCTTTGGCGGGTTCTCGGCGGCAGTCACGGTGACCGCGCCCTTGCCCTTGAGCTTGGCCGAGCCCCAGATCACGTCGACCTTGTTCTTCTTCAGGAGAAAGCCGACGCCCTGGCTGAGCTGTCCGGAAACCCCGCGCGAGCGCTTCACCACCGCGGCGAGGTCGAAGGAGACGTCCTTGGCGATGAGCCCGAAATCCTTGGCGTGCAGCATATTGTGATAGACGTCGGCGGAGCGCAGCAGCGCCTTGGTGGGGATGCAGCCCCAGTTCAAACAAATGCCGCCGAGATGCGCCTTCTCCACGACGGCCGTCTTGAAGCCCAGCTGGGCGGCGCGGATGGCGGTCACATAGCCGCCCGGCCCCGCGCCGATCACGATCACGTCGTAGCTTTGGGCCATGCTCGCTCCCCGAACGCTTTCTTGTTGCGCTCCTTCCCAAATAGCGAAGTCGCGGCCGTCTTGCCACCGGTCGCCATGCATGGAAGGCATGCGGGGCGGTTTGCGACCTAATGAAGCTCGGGCCGACTTGCGCTGGCGGAGAAATCGGAATTCTCCCACTGAGCTGGCGTGGCGCGATTCCGGCCGAGATGCTAATCCGCAAACCCATGAGCAAGGCTGCTAGCATGTATCAGACATCCGCGGAGCGCGTGGCTGTCGCCAAGGCCCCGGGTGTCCCGCTGCGCGTCCGTGACTTCGGAAGGCGCGGCCGCGGAATCGTCGCGGATCGCGATATCGCTGGGGGCGAACTGATCGAGCGCTCGCCGGTCATCGTCGTGCCCGAGCCGGATCGCGCCGCGGTGGATGCATCCCACGTGGGCAACTACATCTTCATGTGGGAGCACGACAGTGTCGGCGAGGACATCTATCGCCAGGAAGGCCGGGTGGCGGTCGTGCTCGGCTATGCGAGCCTGGTGAACCATTCGGACAACCCGAACTGCCGGTTCATCCGCTACATCGACGCCGAGGCGCTCGATCTGATCGCCCTGCGGGACATCGAAGCCGGCGAAGAACTCACCTTCAGCTATGGGATGACGCTGTGGTTCACGCCGGACTGATGACCGGCCGGGTCAAGCAGATCCAGCTCCCCCAGCCGCGCCCAGTCCCCGCCAATGAGCTTGTCGCCGATATCAAGTCGGTAGCGCAGGTTCGGGACATAAACCTTCCCGGCGACAGCGTATGCCTTTGTCTTCGCGGCTGCGATCGTCGGCCCGACGCCGGTCACCACCATGGTCCAGCCATAGAGGCCGGCGGTGACCAGCTGGTCGCCGTCCATCCCCACCTCGCCGTAGTGGAGGTTGCGTCGCTCCTCCGCGTTCATGCCGGCGTCCAGGAAGACGGGAAGCCCGACCGGGGCCGGCACCTGCTGGCGCGTATAGGGCAACGGCGGCGTGGTTAGCACGATCGCCACCGAAAACCCGGGGCGTGTTCTGAACGGCGCTCGCGAACATGTCGCCATGGCACGGAAGAGCTCGGCCCAGGAGCTCTCCTGGAGCGGGTCGAGAGTGGCATAACCGGGGTAACCAAAGCGGCAGGTGAATTCGAGCGGCCAGATGCCCTGCTCGTTCACGATGGTGTTAAGATTGATGTAGCCGAGATAGCCGCCGTCGCGGAGCCTCGCCTCCAGTTTTGCAAGGGTCAGGTCGAAGAAGCGGCCGCTCCCCTCGTAGGTGGCGACCGTTCCCATCTCGCCGGTGAGCTCGCCCATGTCGCCCGCGAAGAAACGCTTGTGCTCCCAATCGATACAGGCCGGCCGCAAGAATTGGTCGCCGTCGAAATAGGCGCCGACGCCCATCTCGATTCCGGCCAGATGCTCCATCAAGATGAAAGTCGCCGGCTCGCCGGAATAGTCGCGGAGCTTGGCGGCGAGGACCGAGCGGACATCCCGCCCATCCTGGGTACGGCCGACATAGTTGTCGCTGGCGTAGAAATTCTGGCCGTTGAATTTCAACACATAGCGGGCCGGGTTTTCCGCGATGAAGCGGTCGGCGGCTGCGCCCTCGTCGAACTCCCAGACGCGGGCGGTGGAGAACCCGAGCTCTCCCAGCACAGCCTGGGCGTAGGCGCGATCGTTCTCCAGGCGGTCGCCGTAGGCGCTGCCGCCGATGACCTGGAAGCCGTCACGCCGAAGCTCGTCCTGCAGCGCTCCCGACCCCGTCGCGACGCTTTCGAAGAGAATGATGCCGTCGGCGCCCGCAGCGCGGATCCAATCGAGCTCGCTCCGCCAGTCCGCTACGTGAGGAACAAGCCCGCTGAGCGTCCCGGCGGCCATAGGTTCAGCCACGGAGACCCTGACCTCATGGCCATCCTCGATCAGGCGGAGATAGAGCGAGCCGAGATCGCACGAATTGCCGATGCCGAGAAACCGCATGAGCGCGGATCCCTGAACGCCCCTACCCCGCCGCCTTCGCCAGCGCCTGGTCAAGGTCGCCGATGATATCTTCGACATCCTCAAGGCCGACGGACAGCCGCACGACCTCCGGACCGGCGCCGGCGCTCACCTTGGCAGCGTCGGCAAGCTGGCTGTGGGTGGTGGAAGCCGGGTGGATGATCAGCGACCGCGTGTCGCCGATATTGGCGAGATGGGAGAAGAGCTTGACGTTCTTGACGATCGCCACGCCCGTCTCGTAGCCGCCACGCACGCCGAAGGTCAGCACGGCCCCAGCCCCTTTCGGCACGTAACGCTTGGCGAGGTTGTAGTAGCGGTCGCCCTGCAGGCCCGCATAGCTGACCCAGGTCACCTCGTCGTGCCGGGAGAGCCACTCCGCGACGGCAAGCGCGCTGTCGGAATGCCGCTGCATCCTGAGCGGCAGCGTCTCGATCCCGGTGAGGATCAGGAAAGAGTTGAAGGGCGAGATCGCCGGCCCGAGGTCCCGCAGGCCAAGGACCCGGCAGGCGATGGCGAAAGCGAAATTGCCGAATGTCTCGTGCAGCTTCAGGCCGTGATATTCCGGGC
>JACCSN010000632.1 GCA_013812985.1 Hyphomicrobiales bacterium
GCCATGCTGACCGGCTCGCTCGGCATGCTCCCCTCCGCGTCGCTGGGGCTCCCGGACCCGCGGACGGGCAAGCGCAAGGCCTTCTACGAGCCGGTGCACGGCTCCGCGCCGGACATCGCCGGCAAGGGCGTCGCCAATCCGATCGCGATGATTTCTTCCTTCGGCATGGCGCTGCGCTATTCCTTCGGCATGGGCCGGGAGGCGGACATGCTCGATCAGGCGATCGCCGGCGTGCTGGAGCAGGGCTTGCGGACGCGGGACATCATGTCGGAAGGGATGCAGGCGGTAGGCACGAAGGAGATGGGCGCGGCGATCCTGGAGGAGTTCCGGACGCTCGCCGCTTAGATCATTGCAGGAAAGCGATCGCCCGGCCGGCGAAAACCGCCGCGATCCATAGAAGCAGCGAAATGCCCGCGCCGAGCTTCAGGCCCGCGCCGATCTCGCCGTCGATCTCGGCCATTCGCCAGGCGCGGCTGGCCCGCAGGCCGAACGCGTTCAAGGCGCCAAGCGCCACCAGCGAGACCTTGGTCCAGAACGCCGGGTTGGCCGCATATTCGAGCGGCTGAACGGAGAACAGCAGGAACCCGGTTGCGACCGCCAGAGCAAGGCCGGCGGCGGCGAAGCGAGCCAGCGCCCGCGCGGCGGCGCCGAGCGGCGGGCCAGTGAGGCCGAGGATGCGCAGGTCGACCGGCACGATCGCGCCGACCAGCAGCGCGATGCCGAGGATGTGCGCGGCGTTGACGAAGGGATAGAGGTAAAGCGAGCGGCGCAGGTAGGCCGCAACCTCCCAGTGATGCAGCGCCTGGAGCCACTCGAACAGCATCTTCGGATTGAAGATTAGGCGCGATTCTCAGGAGGGGCGCACCCGGTCCGGGTAGACGTCGTAGCGCTTGCCGTTCACCTCGATGGTGACCGCCTTCATCACCCGCTGGCCGTGGTCGCGCGAGCGGTTGCCGGTCGCCGTCACCGCATCGCCGACCTTGGCCGCGCTCTCGTCGAAGCCGGCCCTGAGCGTCCGCGCCGGGGGCGCGAGGTCCACGTCCCAGACTCCGTCCGCCGCCTTGATCTTCAGCCGCGCATGCGGATTGCCGAGATAGATGTCCTCGATCGCGCCGGTCAGCTGGTACGTCTCGTCCTCCGTCCACGCCCAGCCGTGATGGGCGAAGGCTGTGGTGGAGGCAAGGAGGGCGGCTGACGCGGCGCCGATCGCGGCACGGCGGGTGAACTGAACGTTATTCATGGTGTTCTCCATTCGGTTCCTGCAAGGCCTTGTGCTAAGATAACGGCGAGAAAGCGCCGAGGGCCATCGCTTTTGCGTGACGGGCTATGAAACGCTGGGCCGTTTCGGGCGGCAAGCGTTGGAGAGCATGAGATCAAGCGATGGTATCCAAGTTTGCCGCCGCCGCATTTGCCACCGCCGCGATGGCGTTAAGCTCGGTCTTGTGCGGGACATTCGCCATGAGTCGCGATCGCGCCAAACGGCCGGTGCTGCGTTGAACTCTGAGGCGTTCCGTTTATAGAAGCGGCAGAGTCACTCCACCCCACCGACCGCTCGGCGGCCCCGCTGTTTCGGAGATCAAACGATGGCGTTCAAGATTGCGGTGGTCGGTGCGACCGGCAATGTCGGCCGGGAGATTCTGGACATCATCCAGGAGCGCGGCTTTCCGCACGGCGAGGTCGTAGCGATCGCGTCGAGGCGGAGCCAGGGCACGGATGTCTCCTTCGGCGACCGGACGCTGAAAGTCCAGGCGTTGGAGAACTACGATTTCCGGGGCTGCGACATCGCCCTGATGTCGGCCGGCGGCGCCGTCTCCAAGGAGTGGGCGCCGAAGATCGCGGCCAAGGGCTGCGTCGTCATCGATAACTCCTCCGCCTGGCGCTATGACCAGGACGTGCCGCTCATCGTCCCGGAGGTGAACGCCGCGGCCATAGAGGGCTACGCCAAGAAGAACATCGTCGCCAACCCGAATTGCTCGACCGCCCAGCTCGTCGTGGCGCTGAAGCCGCTGCACGATAAGGCGCGGATCAAGCGTGTCGTCGTGGCGACCTACCAGTCCGTGTCTGGCGCCGGCAAGGACGCCATGGACGAGCTGTTCAACCAGACCCGCGCCGTCTTCGTCGCCGACCCGATCGAGGCGAAGAAGTTTCCCAAGCGCATCGCCTTCAACGTCATCCCGCATATCGACGTCTTCATGGAGGACGGCTCCACCAAGGAGGAGTGGAAGATGATGGTGGAGACGAAGAAGATCCTCGATCCGAAGATCAAGCTCACCGCGACTTGCGTGCGCGTGCCGGTCTTCGTCGGGCACTCCGAGGCGGTGAACATCGAGTTCGAGGACCCGATCACCGCGGACGAGGCGCGCGACATCCTGCGCGAGGCGCCCGGTTGTCTGGTCGTCGACAAGCACGAGGACGGCGGCTACGTGACGCCTTACGAATGCGCCGGCGAGGACGCGACCTACATTTCGCGCATCCGCGAAGACCAGACCATGGAGAACGGGCTCTCCCTGTGGATCGTCTCCGATAATCTGCGCAAGGGCGCCGCGCTGAACGCCGTGCAGATCGCCGAGCTCCTGGTCAATCGCGGCCTGATCGCGGCGAAGAAGGCGGCCTAGTACCGCTGCACAGGGATTATGACTCTTTGAGGGTCGGGTTGGGGTAGGCTCGGGCCATTTTGGCGCGGGCCTGTTCGGTTGAGAACATCCAGTTGATGCGAGCGCCGGTCTGG
>JACCSN010000639.1 GCA_013812985.1 Hyphomicrobiales bacterium
GTCGAAACTCGCGATCATTCTTCCGTCGGCAGCGCCACGGTGGCGGAAGCCAGCGCGGCGATGCCTTCACCGCGGCCGGTGAAGCCGAGCCGCTCGCTCGTTGTCGCCTTGACGCTCACCCGCCCGACCGTCACCTGAGCGATATCCGCGATCGCTTGGCGCATGCGCTCGCGATACGGCCCGATCTTCGGCCGCTCGCAAATAAGGGTCACGTCGAGATGGAGGATGCGGCCGCTTCTCTCGCGCACACGGCGCGCCGCATCCGCCAGGAAGCGGTCGGAAGACGCCCCCTTCCACTTTGGATCCGATGGCGGAAAGTGCTGGCCGATGTCGCCGTCGCCGATCGTGCCGAGCAGCGCGTCGGTCAGCGCATGCAGCCCGACATCGGCGTCGGAATGGCCGAGGAGCCCAAGCTCGTGCGGCGCCTCGATGCCGCAGAGCCAGACGGATGCGCCCGGCCCGAAGGCGTGCACATCGAAGCCTTGCGCGGTGCGCGTCTCGACAGCTGTCGCGATCATCCGTTCAGCCGCGCGGAAATCCTCGGGCGTGGTCAGCTTCATGTTCTCCCGCTCGCCCTCGACAACGCGGACGGCGAGACCGGCGAGGGCCGCCACGGCCGCGTCGTCGGTGAGGTCGCTCCGTCCGGCGGCCGCCGCCTTTCGATGAGCTTCCAGCAGAGGCCCGAACGGAAAGCCCTGCGGCGTCTGCGCGGTGACCAGGTCGATGCGCGACACCGTGTCAACAATCTCGCCCGCCTCAAACTTCTTCAAGGTTTCCGCGACCGGTAGAACCGGAATGGCGCCCGCTCCGTCCGCGCACGCCGCGATCACCCGACTGATCACCGCTGCCGACACGAAAGGGCGCGCGGCGTCATGCACCAGGACGAGCCGCGGTGGCCGAGCCGCAAGCGCCTCAAGTCCGTTACGCACGGATTCCTGGCGCGTGGCGCCACCCGTGGTGGGCGACAACATTCTGGGCAAACCACGGACAGCTTCTTCATACAGCTGCTTGTCATCCGTGCCGATCACCACCTGGATAGCGCCGATTTCGCGCTGCGACAAAAGCGCCTCGATCGTGCGCCGGAGGACCGGGACGCCACCGAGCTTCGCATATTGCTTCGGCAGCGCCTGGCCGGCGCGGTGCCCCCGGCCTCCTGCCACCACGACCGCGGCAGTCGCGACAGCAGGGTCGCTCATATCGTCTGACATGACACTCCTGACAGATGGGCAGGCGCTCTTAGCACAGGTGATTTGCAGCCGTCGCCTCTTGCGTGTCCGCTTTGATTGTCTATTCTGCGAGCAAATTGCCTGGTGCCGAAATATTGAGCAACACTTTCGCGCAGCCGCCAGCCGCTCTGCGGATCGGACCCCTTTCAGTCCGCAACCGCGCGTTCCTGGCGCCGATGTCGGGCGTCACTGATCTGCCATTCCGGCGGCTGGCAAGCCGCTACGGCGCGGGTCTTGTCGTGTCGGAGATGGTGGCCTGCGAGAGTGCGACCCTTGGGTCGGAGGAAGCGCGCCTCCGGGCGGAGGGCGAGGGGCTTGACCTCCATGTCGTTCAGCTCGCCGGCCGCGAACCGTCCGCGTTCGTCGAAGGCGTCCGCATCGCGGAGGCCGCGGGAGCACATATCATCGACATCAATATGGGTTGCCCGGCCAAGCGCGTGACCAACGGCTATGCCGGTTCCGCGCTCATGCGCGAGGTGGAGCTTGCGGTCGGGATCATCGAGGCGACGGTCAAATCGGCGCGCGTGCCGGTCACGCTCAAGATGCGGCTCGGCTGGGACGGAGATAATTTGAACGCCCCGGAACTTGCCCTTCGGGCCGAGCAGGCCGGCGTTCAGCTCGTCACGATCCATGGCCGGACGCGGTGCCAGTTCTACAAGGGCTCGGCCGACTGGGGCGCCATTCGCCGGGTCAAGGACGCCGTCTCGATCCCAGTGGTGGCAAATGGCGACCTCACCCATCCACAGGACGCGCCGGCCATGCTGGCGGCGTCTGGCGCCGATGCGGTGATGATCGGGCGCGGCGCCTACGGTCAGCCCTGGCTGGTGGGACAGATCGGGGCGCTTCTGGAAGGTAAGGATGCTCCATCCGCGCCCGCCGGCGCGGCGTTGCTGGAGCATGTTCGCGAGCATTACGAGATGATGCTGGCCCATTACGGCCTTGGTTTCGGCGTCCGGATCGCACGAAAACACCTGGGCTGGTATCTGGAGCGCTTCGCCGCGTCAGCCCCCGCGGGCCTTCGCCGGGCGCTGCTCACAAGCGAGGATCCGAAGCTCGTGGGTCGGCTCGTCCGCGCGGCCTTCGGTGAATGCACCGAAGCGATGGCGGCATGAATGCCCCGCAACCGGCGTTTGACGGCCTCGCCATTGCCGTCCTCAATTCGATCCCGCATCCGATCGTCACGATCCGGCCGGACGGCCGGATCGGCGGCGCCAACCAGGCGGCGGAAAGCTTCTTCCAGAACTCGGCCGCGGTTCTCGCCCGGCACGAGCTGGATCACTTCGTGCCGTTCGGCAGCCCGCTGTTCAGCCTGGTCGAGCAGGTGCGGGCGAGGAGCGCGACCGTGACGGAATACCGGGTCGATATCTCCTCGCCGCGGCTTGGTTCGGAACGGGTCGTCGACATCTATGCGTCGCCGGTCCCCGAGCGGCCCGGCCACGTCACGCTGATGCTGCTGCCGCGCTCGGTCACCGAAAAGATCGACCGCCAGCTGACCCATCGCGGCGCCGCCCGCACCGTCAGCGGGCTCGCCTCGATGCTGGCGCATGAGATCAAGAACCCGCTTTCCGGCATCCGCGGCGCCGCCCAGCTTCTGGAAACGGACGCCGATGAGGACGGCCGCGCCTTGACGCGGCTGATCTGCGATGAGGCGGACCGGATCGTCGGCCTGGTCGACCGCATGGAGACCTTCGCCGACGATCGCCCGACCGATCGCCATCCCGTCAACATCCACGCCGTGCTGGAGCGGGTGAAGGTCGTCGCCCGAAACGGTTTTGCCCGCCATATCCGGCTTCTGGAGGACTATGATCCCTCGTTGCCCCCGGTGCACGGCAACCGCGATCAGCTGATCCAAGCCTTCCTCAATCTGGTGAAGAACGCCGCCGAGGCGATCGGCGGCGGCAATGACGGCGAGATCACGTTCCGCACGGCGTTCCGGCCGGGCGTCCGGCTTTCCATGCCCGGCAGCCGGAGCAAGGTCAGCCTGCCGCTGGAATTCACCGTGATCGACAACGGCCCCGGCGTGCCGGAGGATATGCTGCCCTACATCTTCGACCCCTTCGTCACGTCCAAGGCGAGCGGCACCGGGCTCGGCCTGGCCTTGGTCGCCAAGATCATCGGCGACCACGGCGGCATGATCGCCTGCGAATCGCAACCGCGGCGGACTGCTTTCCGCATCCTGATGCCGGCGCACACCGGCCGTCGTCCTGACGAAGAGATCGAGGCCGCACCATGAAGTCCGGCAGGATACTGGTCGCCGACGACGACGCCGCGATCCGCACCGTGCTCAACCAGGCGCTCTCGCGCGCCGGGCACACCGTCCGCCTCACCTCCAACGCCGCCACGCTATGGCGCTGGGTGGCCGAAGGCGAGGGGGATGTCGTCGTCACCGACGTGGTCATGCCGGACGGCAACGCCTTCGATCTCCTGCCGCGCATCAAGCGCACGCGGCCGGACCTGCCGGTCGTGGTCATGAGCGCGCAGAACACGTTCCTGACGGCGATAAGGGCGTCCGAGAAAGGCGCGTTCGACTACCTGCCGAAACCCTTCGACCTTAAGGAGCTGATCGCCGTGGTGGCCAGGGCGCTGGCCGAGCCGCGCGGCCCGCGCCGCAGCGAATCGGCGGAGGAGGGGGGCGACGCCCTCCCGCTGATCGGCCGCTCTCCGGCCATGCAGGACATCTACCGGATGCTCGCCCGGCTCATGCAGACGGATCTGACCGTCATGATCTCCGGCGAATCCGGCACCGGCAAGGAGCTCGTCGCGCGCGCGCTCCACGACTATGGCAAGCGCCGGAAAGGGCCCTTCGTCGCGGTGAACATGGCGGCGATCCCGCGTGATCTCATCGAGTCCGAGCTGTTCGGGCACGAGCGCGGCGCCTTTACCGGCGCCCAGACGCGCTCCGCGGGACGCTTCGAGCAGGCTGAAGGCGGGACGCTCTTCCTCGATGAGATCGGCGACATGCCGATGGAGGCGCAGACGCGGCTGCTGCGCGTTCTGCAGCAAGGCGAATACACCACGGTCGGCGGCCGCACACCGATCCGCTCCGATGTCAGGATCATCGCCGCGACCAACAAGGATCTGCGTCAGCTGATCCGCCAGGGCCTGTTTCGCGAAGACCTGTTCTTCCGCCTCAACGTGGTCCCCATCCGCCTGCCGCCCCTGCGGGAACGCGCCGACGACATCCCCGATCTCGTTCGGCACTTCCTCGCGGTCGCCGAACGGGAAGGCTTGCCGGCCAAGTCGATCGAGCCCGACGCGATCGAGGCCATGCAGCTTTATCGCTGGCCCGGCAATGTCCGCGAGCTCGAGAACCTCATACGGCGATTGACCGCGCTTTATCCACAGGAACGCATCACTGCGGAAATCGTGCAGAACGAGATCGGGCCTGCGGCGGAGGTCGACACGTCGCTGCCGGCGGGCCGCGACGATATCAGCGGGGCGATGGAGCGGCACCTTGCCGGCTATTTCGGCGCTTACGGGTCGGAGCTGCCGCCGCCTGGCCTCTATCAGCGCGTGCTCAGGGAGGTTGAGACCCCGGTCATCAGCGCCGCCCTCAGCGCCACGCGCGGCAACCAGATCAAGGCGGCCGAGCTGCTCGGCATGAACAGGAACACGCTCAGAAAGAAGATTCGCGAGCTCGACATCCTCATCATGCGGCGGAGCGCCTGACCGAGTTGATGCTTTTGCCGTAATTGTGTCATATTGGTCACGCCTGTTGCGCCCTGGCATCGTCAGCCGCTAAAGAGAACCGGGCGTCCGGGTCGGATATCATGAGCGTTGCCGCAACCAGCGGACCTGATCCCAGTCCCGTCGAGACGCCGATCGGCGACCGCGCACGCATATCCCGCTTCGTGGGTCTTTTCGTCGTCGTTCTGGCGCTCGCGACCTCGTTCACATCATTCCTGGTGCTGACGGGGCAGACCTCGATTCAGCCGTCGCAGCAGGTCGTGCGGACGGCGGGGATCGTCAATGGCGGCCTTGTTCTTCTTCTGATCGGGATCGTCGCCTACGAGGCGAGCGGCCTTTGGCTGGCTCGGCGGCGGGGCAGGGCGGCGGCGCGCCTGCATGTGCGCATCGTGCTGCTTTTCTCCTTCATCGCGGCGCTGCCGGCGATCCTCATGGCGCTGATTGCTTCGATCACCCTCGACAAGGGCCTGGACCGCTGGTTTTCCGAGCGCACGGAAGCGATCATCGACACGTCGCGCGCCGTTGCCCAGGCCTATGTGCAGGAGCACAGCCGGATGCTGGCGATAGACCTGATCGCCATTGCCGGAGAGTTCAATCGGGTATCGCCCGACGTCGACGCGAATGCGGCGGCGATCGAATCCTACCTTGGCAACCAGGCGCAGCTTCGCGGGCTCTCCGGCGTTCAGCTCATCCGGCCCGACAAGAGCGTGATCGTCGCCGGAAAGACGAAGACCAACCTGAAGGTGCCGCCGCCGCCGGACGCGATCTTCGCCGAAGCAGCGAGCGGCAAGCCCTCGCTGATCGCCCCCGGCACGACCAATCTGGTGGGCGGGGTCATCAAGCTTAGCGGGCTCCCGGACATCTACCTCTATTTGGCGCGGCCGATCGATTCCCGGGTGACGCGCTATTTGCGGCTGACGGCGGAAAACGCCGAAGAATATGAGCGGCTTCAGGAGAACCGCTTCGGCGTGCAGGTCGCCTTCGCCATCCTCTTCGTCGGCGTGGCGCTGGTGGTGCTCCTATCCGCCATCTGGATCGGACTCGGCTTCGCCAGGAGCCTGGTTTCACCCATCCGCCGGCTGATCGGCGCCGCCCAGGAAGTCTCGGCCGGCAATCTCGACGTGCACGTTCCGGCGCGCGGCTCGGCCGGCGACATCAGTTCGCTCGCCGCGACATTCAACACGATGACGAGCCAGCTGCGGTCGCAACGCGCCGAGCTTCTGGCCGTGCACGACAAGATCGACGAGCGGCGGCGCTTCACCGAAGCCGTGCTGTCGGGGGTCTCGGCGGGGGTGATCGGTCTCGACGAGAGCGCCCGGGTGACGCTGGTCAACCGCTCGGCGCTCGCCGCGCTCGGCATGTCCGAAGACGCGCTGGTCGGACGTCGGCTGGCGGACGTGATCCCCGCATTTGAGGACGTTGTGGAGGAAGCGCGGCAGCGCATTCGCGGACCTGCGCATGCGCAAATCGAGCTTCTGCGAAATGCGGAGCAGCGCACCTTCAACGTTCAGGTGACCCAGGAGCGCATCGGCGGCAGGATCGAGGGTCTGGTCGTCACGCTTGACGACATCACCGACCTGATGGCGGCGCAGCGCCGGTCCGCCTGGGCGGATGTGGCCCGCCGCATCGCCCACGAAATCAAGAACCCGCTGACCCCTATCCAGCTCTCGGCGGAGCGGCTGAAGCGCCGCTTCGGTTCCCGGGTCGAACCCGAGGACCGCAAGGTGTTCGACCAGTGCACCGACACCATCGTCCGGCAGGTCGGCGATATCCGCCGGATGGTCGACGAATTCTCCGGTTTCGCCCGCATGCCGAAGCCGATCATGGAGGACCGCGACCTTCGCGAAGTGGTCCGCGAGGCCGTGTTCCTTCAGGAGGTCGGCAACCCCAACATCCGCTTCCAGCTGGATTTGCCCGAAATGCCTGTCGTGGCGCGGGTCGACCATAGGCTGGTCACTCAGGCGCTGACCAACGTGGTGAAGAACGCCACCGAGGCGATCGAGGCGACGGGCGAGCCGGGCAGCGCGCCGGGGCTGATCGTGGTCCGGGTGGCCGAATCGCCGGGCGAGGCCGCCATCGAGGTGGAGGATAACGGCAAGGGGCTGCCCTCGGAGGATCGAGAGAAGCTCCTGGAGCCCTATATGACGACCAGGGAAAAAGGCACCGGGCTCGGCCTGGCGATCGTCCGCAAGATCATGGAGGAGCACGGCGGCTCCATCGCCTTGCTGGACGCCAGATCGGTCGGTGGGGGGGGCAGGGGGGCGCTCGTCCGGCTCGTCTTTTCGAAGCAGCCCGCCCCCCAAGCCTTGAGCGGCGCAGAAGCGGCGCCCGGCGTGGCGATGATGGAGACGGTATAAGACATGGCTGCGGACATACTTGTCGTCGACGATGAAGCCGATATCCGGGAAATCGTGGCGGGCATTCTCGACGACGAAGGTTTTGGCACGCGCATGGCGAGCGACAGCGACGGAGCGCTCGCCGCGATCACGGCCAGACGCCCGAGCCTGATCTTCCTTGACATCTGGCTGCAGGGCAGCCGGCTCGACGGGCTGGCGCTCCTGGACGAGATCAGCTCCCAGCATCCCGACCTGCCGGTGGTGATCATCTCCGGCCACGGCAACGTCGAAACCGCCGTCTCCGCCATCAAGCGAGGCGCCTATGATTACATCGAGAAGCCGTTCAAGGCGGATCGGCTCGTGCTTGTCGCCGAACGGGCGCTGG
>JACCSN010000662.1 GCA_013812985.1 Hyphomicrobiales bacterium
ATCCTCGCTCGAATCGGAGGGCTGCGCGCGGCTGGATCGCAGCTTAACGAAGACGCGGGCTCGGATGGAGTCGAGCATTATGGGGGCCAAACCGACTGCCGAAATCACCTCTGGCATGGCATTGCAGGAAGAGGCTCCTGTCGATCTTGTCGAGGTTTCCGGCATCATCAAGTGGTTCGATGTGGCGAAGGGTTACGGCTTCGTGGTGCCCGATGACGGGACGCAGGACGTTCTGCTCCATGTGAGCTGCCTGCGCCGCGACGGGTTCCAGACGGCGTACGAGGGCGCGCGCATCGTCTGCGAGGTGCTGGACAGGCCGAAGGGCCTGCAGGCGTTTCGCGTGCTGTCCATGGACGAGAGCACGGCGACGCATCCGTCGCAGCTGCCGCCGACCCGGCAGCGTTCCGCCGTCGTGCCGACGAGCCCGCTCGTGTCGGTCACGGTCAAGTGGTTCAACCGCATGCGCGGCTACGGTTTCCTCAGCGAAGGGGAGGGCGCGCCGGACATCTTCGTCCACATGGAGACGCTCCGCCGCTTCGGCATCACCGAGCTCAGGCCGGGCCAGACCGTGCTGGTGCGCTACGGGGAGGGGCCGAAGGGCTTGACCGCCGCCGAAATACGGCCTGATTCCGGCGGGCATATTCCGACGTCGCACTGAGCGTTCGGGAGCAATCATGGCCGTGTCGCGTTGGGGAGCCGCTCTGGCGGCGTGTTTCGTGGCCGGCGCAGCTTTTGCGCAGGCTTCCGGCGGACCGCGCGAGGCGCTGGTCATCGCGACCGACGGCGGGCTGCGCGAATTCCAGGTGGAGATCGCCGACGACGGCCAGGAACGGTCGCGTGGCCTGATGTTCCGCCGCGAAATGGCGGACGACGCCGGCATGCTGTTCGATTTCGGGGCCGAGCAGCCCGTCGGCTTCTGGATGGAGAACACCTACATCCCGCTCGACATGCTCTTCATCAAGGCGGATGGCACGGTGGCGTCGATCGCGGAGCGGACCACGCCGCTGTCGCGCCGCACGGTCCCGTCGGGCAGCCCGGTCCGCTACGTGCTGGAGATCAATGGGGGCTTGAGCGATGAGCTCGGCATCAGCCCGGGCGACAAGGTGTCGGGGCCGGCGTTTGAGGCGCGGCCTTAACCGTCGAAAGGCGGGCCCCCCATGGGCGAGGTGGATCAGTGGAAATCTTGACGCGGGCGGCGCGGTATTCTCGACGCCGCGGCGGAGCGATAAGCTGCTGGCTCATGATCCTCGCGGCCATTTCGAGCGGGGGCGGCGGCAGAGCCGAGGAAACGGGCATCCTGGAGTTGACGCCGCCGAAGACCGACGCCCTCTCAAGCACACGGGCCACCTGCCGCGACCTGCGCGAACGGACGAGGGACCTTGACGGCGAGGGCCCGGAACGCGTCGACCTCAGCGTTGTAGGCTCGCTCACGCTGGTCCAGTTCGACGGCGCGCTCGCCTATCTGGCATTGTGCTCGCCGCCGGACCCGCAAGTGCTCTGCGTCAGCTACAGCACGAACGGGATGAAGGAAGGCGATCTGGTCATCGCCAGCGGGAATTATCGGCGCCCTGATCCCGACCATGTCCTGCTCGACCCTTGCCTGGCGTCATCTCCACGCTAGCACCCGCGGCGAGGGCAGCGCCCCTTTGGCTTTTCAGGCCTGGATCGAAGCGAGGCGCTCGCGCGAACAGCGAACGGGGAGAATCCACCGATCGCCTCGGGTCAGGTGCGCTCGGGCCTGCCTATACGGCCGCCGGACGCTTTGAGGCTATTGGGAGCACCACACCCATTCCTGGGACGTCGCGGCGGGTCTTAGCCTGGTGCGCGAGGCGGGCGGATGCACGAGCGATTCCTTTGCAGGCAAGAGCCTGAGCAAGGGAAAATGAAGTCCTCGCCCGCCACCCGGCCCTCGCGAAGCCCTCGCCCAGCTGACTGGATTGCGCATGCGCTTATAAGCCGAGCGGTATCGGCTTTGGAAAGCCGGTTCGCTCGTCTCTGCACCAGCTGGAAATCAGGCGTCGACGACCGCAAACCACGGACGTACGAGAACGCTCCCGCAACCTCCAACCCGCCTGAACCGGACAGCCTGGATCAAGTCCGACATCCCGCAACATGCAGCGATTCCATCAGGCCCGCTTGGCATGCGACCGCGCGAGCGTGACGAATCCAGCCACTGGAATCTCTTCGGCGCGCGCGCTCGGATCGATCCCAGCTGCTTCGAGGATCGGCTCTGGCTCGTTCCAAAGACTCTTGAGGCTGGAGCGCAGCATCTTGCGGCGTTGCCCGAAGGCCGCGGCGGTCACTGCTTCCAACGCCTTAACGGGCACACGCTCGGCGTCCGTCCTTGGCTCCAGGCGAACAACGGCCGAGGTGACCTTGGGCGGCGGCGTGAAGGCGCGGGCGCCCACGTCGAACAGGAGGCTCGGGCGCGAGCGCCACTGGGCGAGCACGGCAAGGCGGCCGTAGACCTTGCTTCCCGGCGCAGCTACGATGCGCTCGGCGACTTCCCGCTGGAACATCAGCGTCAGGCTCGCCCACCAGGGTGGCCATGGCTCGGCCGCGAGCCAGCCGACCAGCAGCGGCGTGGCGATGTTGTAGGGCAGGTTGGCCACGATCCGGGCCGGTCCGGCATCGGCGAAGACCCGGTAATCGAAGGCGAGCGCGTCGGCCTCGACGATCGTCAGCCGGCCCTTCGCCGCCGCCGCGATCCCCGCTAGGGCCGGCAAGGCCCGCGGATCGCGCTCGATCGCGGTGACGCGCCCGGCGCCCTCCAGCAGGAGCGCGCGGGTGAGCCCGCCGGGGCCTGGCCCGACCTCGATCACGTGGGCGCCTGGAAGCGGCCCGCCCGCTCGCGCGATCCGGCGCGTCAGGTTGAGGTCGAGGAGAAAGTTCTGGCCGAGCGATTTACGCGCCGCGAGCCCATGCGCGGCGATGACATCACGGAGCGGCGGCAGGGCGTCGAGCGATTCTGCCCGGCTCACCGGTATTCGATGACGGCGTCGGAACGCAGGTCGCGAAGATACCGCCGGGCAAGCAACTGGCCGCGCTCCCTGGTGATCTCTTCCTCGACCTCCTGGCTGGTCTGCGTCCTGCCGGGGATCTCCTTCTTCGCACAGACGGCGACCAGCTGAATGCCCTCGTCCACCTGGTCGGGCGCCGAGATCCCGCCGACCGCCAGGGTAGCGAGCTCCTCCTTCAAGGCGCCGGAGATGTCCGCCTCTTCCCGCCGCACCGTCGGTTTCACGACGATGCCAGGCGCCCCGCCGGCTTGGCCCAGGCTGGCGTCGCAGCCCTGGAAAGCGCCGCGGAACGCATCGGCCTGCTTGCGGCGCTGAGCTTCCACGCCCGATCCCGCCCCTTCCGGCACGACAAAAACGATCTGCTGGAGCATGTATTCAAAGGCGCGAGGCTCGTCGCCCGGAATCTCCTTCCCGGTGAGCGCGGCGGTGACGTCCTGCTCGGTCACTTTTACGGTCGCCCTGAAGCGGGCGCGGACGATCTCCCGCCATCCCATATTGGCGCGCAGGAAGTCCCTGAAGGTTTCCGGATCGAAGCCCGCCTGGCGCATGGCCTGGCTGAACTTCTCCGGGCCGAGCTTGGCGTCCTTGGCGCGGCTCGCGAACTCCTCGTCGACCTTCTCGTCGCTGGCCACCATCGAACGCCGCTTGGCTTCCTGCATCATCAGCCGCTCGTCGATAAGTTGCTCTATGGCGTCCTTCTCGCCCTGCTTCCCGCGCGAGAAGACGCGCAGCATCGCGGTGCGATTCTTCACGTCCTGGCTCGTGATCGGCTCGTCGTTGACGAGGATCTTGACCGAGCTCTGAGCCGCCGCGGGCTGTGTGAAGGCGGCGCCGACGCCAAGAGCCGCCAAGGCCGCGAGAGCCACGAGGCCGGCGCGAAGAGAAGGGGGATGTCTCGAAGGAAGCATTTCAAGCTCCAGGGAAGCTGGCCGAATCACGCCACGATGATGCGCCAATCTGTCGAAATTCCGGCTCGCGGTCCGGTCTCCTCATGTCCAGCGCTTCGGTGTGGGTGAGCGCTGGTCGCTTCAGCCGAGGGCTCAGATCCCCGAACCGCCGATCTCCTCGTTGTCGTCGGCTCGCGCCGGCTCGGGGCGGCTGGAGGCATGGCTCGTCGGCCGCAGCTTCGGCAAAGGCGCCGGGAGCGGCATCCAGCCCAGGAGCTCGGCTTCCGCGTAGGCGATGACGCAGCCCGGATCGGAATCGGCCGCGATCCAGCACGCCTCGGCCGACCGGT
>JACCSN010000664.1 GCA_013812985.1 Hyphomicrobiales bacterium
GCCGCTCACACGCCTGCTTCTCCCTGAGGCACCGGTGCTGTCGTAGCCGCTTCAGGCGGCGAACGGATCGAGCAAGGATACGCCTGTTCTGACGACATCCGCCGTATTGCGGGTCACCAAGGTCAGACCATGCACCTTCGCCGTCGCGGCAAGCCGGCTGTCAATGAAAGGCAGGGGTCCGGCACGCCAGGCGCGCCCAAGCTTCGCCGATCGGTTCGTCGACGGGAAGGATCCGATCGCCCAATCGGGCTCGCATTTGCGCGAACCAGCGATCCAGCGCGCCCGCCTGCTCGGCATTCCTTCGCCGCCTCGTGTATCGGCAAGCGCGTAAAACGAGAGCTCCCGCTTACACGACGAAGAAATCGCCCGCCGTCAGGCCGAGATTGGGGCTGAACGTGGCGAAGCGCACCGCAGCCGTCCCGCCCGGGGTGTTGCCGTCCGCGTCGTAGAACAGCCCGCCGGTCGCCGCGTTGTAGATGATTCGGTCCTCGGGGGCGGCCGCCGCCGCGCCCGTGTGGAAGGCGGCTGCGGCCAGCGGCCCTGCCCGGCCGAGGGCCGTGAAGATCGCGTTCTCGACATCGATCGTGTCGTTCGTCACGTTGAAGCCGGCGATGCGGTCGATATTGCCCAGTCCGGGCGCGGTGTCGAAGACGAAGCGGTCGGCGCCGAGCCCGCCGGTCAGCACGTCGTTGCCGCCGCCGCCGCGCGTGTTGGCGCCCTTGTTGCCGATGATCGTCTGGCCGAACTCGTTGCCGGCGAGATCGATTGCCGTGGTCAGGTTGGCGTTGATCGTCTCCAGCGTCTCGATCTCGACATCGGCGCGCAGCCGATAGTCGGCCGCGGCGCGCACCCGGTCGAGCGTGCCGTTGCCGGCGTCCTCGACGAGGCGGTCGGAGGAGGCATCGACGATATAGGTGTCATTGCCGGAGCCGCCGGCCACGCGGTCGGCGCCTGTGCCGCCGTTCAGCAGGTCGTTGCCCGAGCCGCCGTTCAGGCTGTCGGCGCCGGACAGGCCAAGGAGGCCGTCATTGCCCGAGCCGCCGGAGAGCGTATCGTCGTCGAGCCCGCCGTTGAGATCGTCATTGCCGCGCCCACCGATGATGACGTCGTCGCCGCCATTGCCGATCAGGCTGTCGTCGCCGTCGCGCCCGTCGAGCGTGTCGTCGCCGGCGCCGCCGCGGATGGTCTGGCCGATCGCCGAGCCGATGCGCGTCACCGACTCGCCCGGCAGGCTGCCGAAGACGACATAGCTCGCGCCCGAGCCGGAACCGTTCGGGGCGGCGCCTGAGGCTCCGACGATCAGGTCGTCGAGGCCGTCGCCGTTCACGTCGCCGGCACCGGCGACCGAGTGGCCGCTGTAATCACCCGCCGCCTCACCAAGGATCTTTAGGCCGTTGTCGCCATTCAGAGTGGCGAGCTCCAGGTCGGCCGTGAAGCCGCCGGCTTTGCCGAATACGACGTAGCTCGCGCCGGACTGGTCGCCTTTCGCATCGTTTCGATCGGCCCCGATGACGAGGTCGTCGAAGCCGTCGCCATTAAAGTCCCCCGCCGAGGCGACCGAGCGGCCGCTCGAGTCGCCTCCCTGCTCGCCCTTGATCCGGAAGCCATTCACGCCGTTCAAGGTCGAGAGATTGAGGTCGGCCGAAAATCCTCCCGCCTTGCCGAACACCACGTAGGTCGCGCCGGAGCCATCGCCGTTCGGGTCGGCCCCGATTGCCCCGACGACCATGTCGTCGACCCGTCGCCATTCAGATCGCCCGCCGAGGCGACCGACCAGCCGCTGACGTCGTATTCCGCAGCGCCGGTGATCTGGAAGCCACTGGCGCCGTCGAGAGCCGAAACGTCAAGGTTGGGGCCGAAACCGCCCGCCTTGCCAAACACCACGTAGCTGTAGCCGAACGAGGTGCCGTTCGTCGTATCGGCCCCCTTCGCACCGAGAATGAGGTCGTCGAACCCGTCGCCGTTCACGTCGCCCGCCGCAGCGACGGACCAGCCAACGTAGTCGAACGGGGCCTCGCCGCTGATCTGGAAGCCGTTCGCGCCGTTCAGCGTGGACAGGTTGACCTCGGCCGAAAAACCATCTGCTTTGCCGAAGATGACATAGCTCGCGCCGGACTGCGCTCCGTTTGGGCCGACTCCGGATGCGCCGATGATGAAATCGTCAAAGCCGTCGCCGTTCAAGTCTCCCGCCGAGGCGACAGAGCGGCCGCTGTCGTCGTCCGCGGCCTCGCCGGTGATCTGGAACCCGTTGGCGCCGTTCAGGGCAGACAGGTTGAGATTGGACGAAAACCCGCCCGCCGTGCCGAACACGACGTGACTCGCGCCGGAATTGAGCCGTTCGCATCGGCGGCTTTCGCCCCGACGATCACGTCGTCGAAGCCGTCGCCGTTGATGTCGCCGCCGGAGGAGACCGAGTTGCCGCTGTAGTCGAACCACACATCGCCGCCGATTGCGAAGCCGTTCGCGCCATTGAGGGCGGACAGGTTGAGATTGGACGAAAACCCGCGCGCCTTGCCGAACACCACATACCTTGCGCCGGAATAGGGAGTGTCGTTCGCCTGGGCGCCGGTCGCCCCGATGATCAGGTCATCGAAGCCGTCGCCATTGATATCCCCCGCCGAGGAGACCGAGCGCCGCCGAGGAGACCGAGCGCCGCTGAGGTCGTCCGCCGCCGCGCCGCTGATCTGGAACCCGTTAGCGCCGTTCAAGGTCGCAAGGTCGATGACAGGCAGGTAAGCGGGCATCATAAACCCGATCCCGGGCCGAGTTGTTGACTCTACTACTTTCCTCAAACTTCTTCAAGGGCAAGATTATAAAATTGCTCAATCACTATTTGGCTTCTCACAAGGAGCTGGACTCTCTCTGCAAAAGACAATGCCGCCCCGCCGTTCCCCCCGGCCTTCCCACTGGGCTGACACTCGCGGCGTCATCAGTCTCTGAGGGACCTGAAGTTCGGGGATCGCCGCTGAAAAGCCAGCTTTGCTGTGGACAAATCCGGTTCCGGCGGGTCGATGCGCGCCTTCAATTGCGGCCGGCAAATCACTATCTATAAGCGAGCTAACTCAATGAGAATTCTCGATTCGTGATGATGGACCCGCCCGAGAGCGCCGCCGCCCCCCTGCCCGAGCCCGAATACGGGGCGGAGTCGATCAAGGTTCTGAAAGGCCTCGACGCCGTGCGCAAGCGGCCGGGCATGTATATCGGCGACACCGATGACGGCTCCGGCCTCCACCACATGGTCTACGAGGTGGTCGACAACGCCATCGACGAGGCGCTGGCCGGCCATGCGACGCGCGTCGAGGTGACGCTCAACCCCGACGGCTCGGTCACCGTTTTCGACAATGGCCGCGGCGTGCCGACCGACATCCACAAGGGCGAGGGCATCTCGGCGGCCGAGGTCATCATGACCCAGCTCCATGCCGGCGGAAAGTTCGACCAGAATTCCTACAAGGTCTCCGGCGGCCTGCACGGCGTCGGCGTCTCGGTCGTCAATGCCCTCTCCACCTGGCTGAAACTCCGGGTCTGGCGCGCCGGCAAGGCGCACGAGATCTCGTTCACCGACGGCGTGGCCGACGCGCCGCTCCGCGTCACCGGCGAGTCCGGCGGCCGCACCGGGACTGAGGTGACGTTCCTCGCCTCGCCCAAGACCTTCACGATGACCGATTACGATTATG
>JACCSN010000682.1 GCA_013812985.1 Hyphomicrobiales bacterium
GTGTTCACGACCACCAGCATCACCACGGTGAGCGTGTCGATCCGCAGCGTCCAGTCCGCCGCGAGCGCGCCCGAATGGATCCAGGTGAGGACGGGCACGACGAAGCCCTCGCGCGAGCCGAGCGCCACGTCGAAGAAGGCGACCCAGGAGAGGACCGCCGAAATCACCAGGAGCGCGGAGGTGACGAGCTCCGCCGCCCGCGACCCTTGCGCGGCGGGCTGGTGGTCGTGACCATGCCCGTCCTCCGCGCCATGCGGCTCGTGGTGGGCGACGGGCACGGCGGCGGCGTGGTGCGGAACAGCCGCCGCGTGCCGGTGGCGGCCGGCCGTGTCGCCGAGCGGATCGGATTGGTGGTTTTCCACACCCTTTGACGGCTCGCCGCCGCGATTGCGGGCGCCGGCGCCGAGCACGGCAATGATGCCGGCGAGGATGGCGCCGAGGAGCGGCAGGAAGACGATCGCCGAATACACGCGGCTCAGCCCTTCATCATGTTGATGTCCTCAACCGCGATGGTGCCGCGGTTGCGGTAGAACGTGACCAGGATCGCCAGCCCGATGGCGGCCTCGGCCGCGGCGACCGTCAGCACGAGCAGCGCGAAAATCTGGCCGGTGAGGTCGTTCAAGAAAGCGGAGAAGGCGACGAGGTTCAGATTGACGGCAAGCAGGATCAACTCAATCGACATCAGAATGACGATGACGTTCTTCCGGTTCAGGAAAATGCCGAAGACGCCGAGGGTGAACAGCCCGGCGGCGACGGTGAGGTAGTGGCCGAGTCCTATCGCCATCACGGAATGCCCTTGCCCGTTTCGACCTGGACCACCTGAACGGCGGCTGCCGGCATTCGGGCGTTCTGGCGGGAGATGTCCTGGCGTTTGACGCCAACTTTGTGGCGCAGCGTCAGCACGATGGCGCCAATCATGGCGACGAGCAGGATCATCCCGGCCGTCTGGAAGAAGAAGATGTAGCGGGTGTAGAGGAGCAGGCCGATCGCCTCGGTGTTGGAGACCTCTCCCATCGGCGGGGTCGGGGCGGACGTGCCGGCGATCGTCTCCGGGGTGATCAGCGCGCCGCCAAGTACGAGAACGAGCTCGACGAGCAGGATGATGCCGACCAGGGCTCCGATCGGCAGGTATTGCAGGAAGCCGGTCCTGAGCTCGGCGAAATCCACGTCGAGCATCATGATGACGAAGAGGAACAGCACGGCCACCGCTCCGACATAGACCACCACCAGGATCATCGCCAAAAACTCGGCGCCGAGCAGGACGAAAAGGCCCGAGCCGTTGATGAAGGCGAGGATCAGGAAAAGCACCGAATGGACGGGGTTCTTCGCCGCGATCACCATGAAGGCGGAAGCGACGACGATGAAGGCGAAGAGGTAGAAGAACAGCGGCTGGAGGGTCATCTCTGGGTCCGGCGGGGGGCCGCTGGTGTCTTAGCGGAGGCTGTCCGGCCCGTCCACACCGCGACCGCCGAACCCGTCCGCCCTCCTTTGAAGTTTGTCATCCCGGAAGCGACGCGGAGCGGCGCTGTCCGGGATCCATAAACGCCAAAGGGCGCCAGAAAGGGTTTAACGCGCATACCCGGTGCTACCGCCTCGGCGTTTATGGATCCCGGTCTCGCCCTTTGGGCGAACCGGGATGACAACCGGGAATGTCGTGGAAGTGAACACCCTCTCATTCAAAACAGTGCGGATCACCATCACCGGTACGGCGCGTCCAGCGCGATGTTCGCGGCGATCTCGCGCTCCCAGCGGTCGCCGTTGGCGAGCAGCTTGTCCTTGTCGTAGTAGAGTTCCTCGCGCGTCTCGGTGGCGAACTCGAAGTTCGGGCCCTCGACGATCGCGTCGACCGGGCAGGCTTCCTGGCAGAAGCCGCAATAGATGCATTTCACCATGTCGATGTCGTAGCGCACGGTGCGGCGCGTGCCGTCATTGCGGCGCGGCCCGGCTTCGATGGTGATGGCCTGGGCCGGGCAGATCGCCTCGCAGAGCTTGCAGGCGATGCAGCGCTCCTCGCCGTTCGGATAGCG
>JACCSN010000685.1 GCA_013812985.1 Hyphomicrobiales bacterium
AGATCGAATGGCGCCGGCATCAGGCGCCGACCAGCGATGCTGCGCAGCATTCGCTGGCAGCCCCACTGTCCCGAGCCGCCTGAACGGGCGGGCACGGCGCGGAGCCATAAGAGCAGAACACGCAGCAATCGCCTGGGAGCGGGCGAAGCACAGCACCGCAGCCCTTGCAGTCATAAAAGAACTGGCAGGCATCCGTGGGCATGACCTCGGGTTCCTGCCCCCCGCAATGAGGGCAGGCGATCGTCGAGCGCAAATTCATCAGAAACTTTCCTTTCGCCTGCGCTGCCGGATGAAAGCCCAGACCGTGAGCCCGACAATAAGGACCAGCATGGGCAGCAGCACGTAATCGAGCCACGCCAGCCACGCGGAGAGGCCGACCACCCCGAGAAGCAGCACGAGGACGGGCGTGAAGCAGCAAACCGCTGCGACAGCCGCTCCGATAAGGCCGGTGCGACCAAGAGTCCGATCGTTCACCCGCCGGTCGCCTCAACCAGGCGCGCCGGATAACCAACGCCGGATGTCGCGCTCGTGAGGGCCGCCACGTCAGCTTTGGAATCATCAAAGGTGATGGACGGCAGTCTTGTCCTCGAAAGATACGTGCGCGCGGGTCACGCCGGGCACTCCCTCGAGCGTCTTCTGCACGATGTAGGGACAGGAGGCGCAGGTCATGTTCTCGACCGCGAGCGTCACTGTGCGCTCGCCGGCGAGTCCGGGAACTGTCGACAGGAAGAAGGCCGCCAAGCCGGCGATGGGAATGCGTTGCACGTGTTCCTCCAACTAGGTTCCGAGCAGCACGGGCGCTGCATAGGGAAAGGCGAGAGCCGCGGCGACGATGACCGTCGCTGTCCAAAGGCCTGTCTTGACCAGCCGACTCGGTAGAGGGCTGGCGCAAGCGTCTCCCCCTGCACAGACCGTCCGCTTGCGATAGACGAGCCAAAATCCGTAACCCACCAGCGCGAGCGTGATTACGACGAAGACGGGCTGATAAGGCGCGAGCGCTGTCAGGTTCCCGATCCAGGCGCCGCCGGCTCCCAGGCTGAACAGGAGCAGCGGCAGAATGCAGCACGACGAGGCTGCAAGCGCGCCCAGCAGGCCGCCGGCCACGGCCAGCCTTTCTCCGACCTGGCCGGAGGTTCTTCCGCTCGTCACGGCCTGTATCGGTTCGCTTTGCCCGCTCATCGCAGATCGCCTTTCCACTCATCCCGACACTGAACGTGCGACCTGTAGCTGCTACAGGTTAAAGCGGCCCTTTGATCACGCTTGCGCGAGGCGCCCCGGTTCCTCGAGCACAGGACCGATGATCGCTCTCCCGACTTGCAAAGCCTCGTCAGCCGACAAGCGGCGGCCGGTTCGGGACGGTGTAGTGCCCAGCCACTCGTTCAGATGCTGGTCGGAGCAGAAGAACGCAATCCGTGGGCAGCAGGACGCCGCGGCTGTGCCCGCGTAGGATAGGTCATGCCAGACCACCGTGCCTGGCGGCGTAACGCTGTTCAGGCTTTCCCCGCGATTTGCCGTGAGGATCCGGATCGGCGCACCGCACGCCCGGCAGCGGGACTGGATCACGATGTCGCGTCCGCACATCGCGCCTGCACCGAGCGCGTCGATGGCGCAAAGGGCGTTCAGACCGTGGCCGCCCAATTCGACGATGTGCTCCGTCTGACGTGAGGTGAACGGGTAGGCGTGGAGGACCTCGCCGGAATCCGAAAGGCCCAGCAGATCACGGTGCTGCAATTTTCTGAGGACGATCGCGACATTGTCGCCGTCGAGACCCGATGTGATCACGATGTCCTCGCTACGCGGCGCGCGTCCAAGCTCCACGAAGAGCTTGATGACGGTTTGCCAGATACGATCCTCCGCGTCGTCGAGAGCGACGGCCCACTTCTCGGCCAGGTTCGGTCGTGAAGCGTCCCTAGCGCGCAATGCGTCGCTGGCAGCTTCGAAAGTGACAACTGACCAGTCCGGCCCCAGTACGCCGGGTCTCAGTTCGACTGCAATGCCGGCTTGGGTTCCGCTGATCGCGTCGTCCATGGGAGTCTCCTTGATCCTATGCCGCCGTTTCCTAATTTCTGTAGCCGCTACAGGATCAGGGGGTATTTTAAGTGGCCCTGCGGGAATTCAGCATCGGGGAGCTGTCACAACGGACCGGGGTCAATATCGAGACGATCCGGTATTATGAGAAAATTCGGTTGCTGCCGCCGCCGCCCCGGACCGGAGGCGGGCACCGAGTGTATCCCGACGCACATCTGAGGAGGCTTGTCTTCATCCGGCGCAGCCGCGAACTGGGATTCACCCTGGACGAAATCCGCAACCTGCTGGGACTTGTCGAGGGCGGCGGTGCCTGCGGTGAAGTCCGGGACGCCGCTCTGGCCCACCTGAAAAACGTGCGCCGGAAGATAACCGACCTGCGCCGAATGGAGCGGACGCTTGCCGAAACGGCCGCCCAGTGTGAGGGCGGCCGCGCCCCGGAGTGTCCGATCATTGATGTGCTCAGCCGGGAATGTTTGCGGGGCGAGCACGGCCGCCCCCGTGTCACTGCCGAGAAAGGCTGAGGCGATCTAGGCTCTAAGCCGCCCAATCCATCGATTGAGCGAAATCTGCCCCGGCCCCCAAGCCATGATGCCGAGCGCCATTGCCGCCCAGGTCAGATGGATCGGCCAACCTTCCGGC
>JACCSN010000697.1 GCA_013812985.1 Hyphomicrobiales bacterium
CCGGCAGTTCGACCCCAAGCGCGCGTTGGTAGAACTCGGCCACCAAAGGCCGCTCCAGCTCATCGCATTTGTTCAGGAAGGTCACGCGGAAAGCAAAGCCGAGATCGCCGAAGATCTCGGCGTTTTCGCCCCAGGTGATCACCGTCCGCGGGCTCATCACCGTCGAGATGTCGCCGTTGACAAAGGCGTTGCGCGTCAGGTCGGCGACGCGCACCATGCGGCTCGCCTGATCGCGGCCCTTCGGTGTCCTGAGCGAGCGCACCTTGGCGATGACGATGTCGACCTCATTGTCGTGCGGCAGGTAATTCAGCGTGGTGACGATGGACCAGCGGTCCATCTGGCCCTGGTTGATCTGCTGTGTGCCGTGATAGAGGCCGGACGTATCGCCGAGCCCAACCGTGTTGGCGGTGGCGAACAGCCGGAACGCCGGATGCGGACGGATCACCCGATTCTGGTCGAGCAGCGTCAGTCTGCCGGAAACTTCCAGCACACGCTGGATGACGAACATCACGTCCGGCCGCCCGGCGTCGTACTCGTCGAAGCAGAGCGCCACGTTGTGCTGCAGCGCCCAGGGCAGGATGCCGTCGCGGAATTCCGTCACCTGGTGATCGTCGCGGACGACGATGGCGTCCTTGCCGACAAGGTCGATGCGGCTGATGTGGCTGTCGAGATTGACGCGGACGCAGGGCCAGTTCAGCCGCGCCGCGACCTGCTCGATATGCGTCGATTTACCGGTGCCATGATAGCCGGTGATCATCACTCGGCGGTTCCTCGCGAAACCGGCCAGAATGGCGAGCGTCGTCTCGCGGTCGAAAAGGTAGTCCTCATCGAGATCGGGCACGTGCTCGTCCCGCGCGGAGAAGGCCGGCACCTCGATCTCCGACTCGAACCCGAACAGCTGGCGCACAGACACCTTCATATCGGGGACGGCGAGCAACGAATCGACGGCAGCACTCATCTTCTGTTCCTCCGGGACGGAGCCGTCCGGGCTAACGACTTGCCAGGCGTGAGATTGGGTGGAACCAGCTTAGCAGAAACCGACGCTCTTCAGATAGGAGTAGGCCTGGATAATGTCGCGCAGCCGATCCTCCAGCGAGCGGTCGCCGCCATTGGCGTCGGGGTGATGGCGTTTGACCAGGAGCTTGTAGCGCGCCTTGACGTCCGCCGCGCTGGCTGCCTTGTCAAGCCCAAGCGTCTGCAGCGATTTCAGTTCCATGTTGTGGACCTGACGGCGCTCGGGCTCCGGGTGGCTGCTTTGGAAGCCCTCGCCGAAGAAGCGGAACGGATCCTGGGTTCGATCGGTCCAGCCGTATTTGGCGCGACCGCCGGGCCGTGGCGTTTCGGCGTCCTTGGCGTTCACGCCCATGCGCCAGGTCGGCCGGTGGCCGATCGTGGCGTCCTTCTGAAACGCCTGGACGGCGGCGTCGTTCATGCCGGAAAAATAGTTGTAGGATTTGTTGTAAAGGCGGACATGATCCAGGCAGAACCACAGATACTCGCCCTCCGCCTGGCGGCCCTTCGGCGCGCGATGCGTCGCCTCGGCCGCGCAGCCCTGGGCCTGGCAGGGGCGCGTGCGGGCCGACGGCGCGGGCGTTTCGCCGCGCTCGATCCGGATCTTGTCGAAATAGGCGGAGTCGAGCTTCATCGGCTCAATATGCCTCTCGCTGGCCGCGCCCTCAAGGCGGGTCGCGCATGGAGTGGAGGATTGCTGCACCGTGGCGGTTAAGATTCAAATCGAGGAGAAACTGGAACGGCTATTCGCGCCGGAGAGCCTGCGCGTTGTCGACGAGTCGCATCTCCACGCCGGCCACGCCGGCCACCGGCCGGAAGGGGAGACTCACTTCCGCGTCTATATGGTCGCGGCGGCCTTCGCCGGGAAGAGCCGCGTTGAGCGGCACCGCCTGGTGAACCAGGCGCTTGCGGAGGAACTCGCCGGGCCGGTGCATGCGCTAGCGCTGCATCCGACGGCGCCGGGGGAGCAATAGAGGCCAAGCTAAAGATCGATGTTCACTGCCATGCCAGCACTGCCGGGGTAGGCATTTGAATGAGGCGCACATCAATTGTCAAGTTAGGTCGCTATCAAGCTGGCAACCTACTCGGCGAGTGTTATTGGATTGGAAGAGGACCGCCTTGTTCCTATTTTGGAGCGTCCGCAACCGTGCCCTCACCCGTCTCCTTCGACTCTCCCTTAACTCCAGGGTAGAGTTCTGCAACTGCACTCAGATCGACCGAGCTCAAGACGCAACGCTGCCCCACTTCTTGACATCCATTTTCAGTCGGCAGGTCGCCCTTGCACGCATCGAAACTCTTCTGGCCGGCCTCGGTCAGAGTGAACCACTCTCCCGCCGGGCTATCATCCGGCTTCTGGAGAGGATGGTAGTGCATGATTGAGCAGAGGTCGTAAGCGGTTTGATATTGCGTCGGTGCAACTGCGTAATTGTTACCTTCTTTCGCCCAATCAACCGGATCGATATAGGTCGAGCGATCGGGACGCTGATGCTCATGCATAAGGCCCAGAGCATGACCGATTTCGTGAACAATCGAGCCCTTTTCGCACTTGTCATTTACTTTTACCGAAGTCGACTGGCCTTCAGTGTATCCAAGGCTGGCTTGGCACAGGCGCTTGGTGCCGGACGGCTTTTCAAATAACACAGCTTCCTCCGCTGTGTCTTCCGCAGCAACCAGCTCTATTCTGTCCTGAGAGTCGTTCCATTGCTGAACCGCACTCTCGATTAGCTCGCGTAACGTGCTATCGTCCTCGGTGATGGATGAGCCGAATAGATACGGTATTTCGGTTCCTGGCCAAACGGTTGTTTGTTTATCGACCGCTGCAAACGGGCGCATGTCCGCAGGTAATTCGCTTTGTAGGCGGCCCGCGTACTCGGCAACGGTCTGATCCTCCATCTGCCCAACGTCCGCCTCTGCTATTAAGCGCAGCAGGTTAATTGCGTTTGCGGTTTGCATCTCAGAGTGGGTGCCTAGGATTATGTCACCACCCATGATTGCTTCATTGCCTACCTTCACATACCTGAGCAGTTCAGTTCTGCCAAACAAATTAGCCAAGACCTCGTAACCCCCGTTATCGGCAGGCAAAGGCTCATTTACTTCTTGAGCACCAGCGGCCGATGAGAACACTCCGAACGCAAAGCTAAACAGCGCGCGCAACATAGACATCCTCCCTGGAACACAGTCGCGGACCGTAAGGCAGATGAAACTCGCAGCTGTAAGCCGCTTCGCTACATCGTCTGAAATGCATATCACCCTAAATTTCGGAACCAAAGCAATAGCCCGGGATCTTGTGAAGGTTGAAGGGGTGCGGAGGATACTCGCCGCTGGGGCTGTCATCCTGGGGCCTGAACGTGAACGGCGAGCTTAGAAGCCTCGCGCCTTCTTTGGTCCAAGAATTCCAGCACTCGCTCGGGCGGGACGTCGTCGGCCACGAACGCGCTGCCGATCCCTCGCGTCAGAATGAACGTTAGCCGGCCACGTTTCACCTTCTTGTCCTGAGCGATGTGCCCCATGAGTTCGTCGGCGGAGATCGGCGGGCCGGGGATGTCGGAGATCGCGACGAGTAAGCCGGCCGCTTTCAGATGTTGCCGGACGCGATTGGCGTCCTCCGCAGGCGCCAGCCCCTCGGCGACCGAGAAGTCGTGCGCCAGCACCATGCCGATCGCGACGGCTTCGCCGTGGGCCAGGCGCGCCGAATCGTAGGCGCAGGCGGCCTCCAGCGCGTGCCCGAAGGTATGGCCGAGATTGAGCAGCGCCCGCTCGCCCGTCTCATGCTCGTCGGCGGCGACCGTGCGCGCCTTGAACCTCACGCTCTCCGCGATGGCGCGGATGCGCGCCGGCCCGCCGCTGAACACTTCGTGGCGGCTGGCGTCGAGCCACTCAAAAAATTGGGCGTCGCCGATCAGCCCGCATTTGACGACCTCCGCGTAGCCGGCGGCGAATTCGCGCCGCGGCAGGGTGTCGAGCGCGTCCGTATCGGCGAGCACGAGCGCCGGCTGGTGAAAGGCGCCGACGAGGTTCTTGCCGAACTGCGAATTGATGCCGGTCTTGCCGCCGACACTGGAATCAACTTGCGCGAGGAGCGTCGTCGGGACTTGCACGACGCTCATGCCGCGCCGGGTCACGGCCGCCGCGAAGCCGGCGAGGTCGCCGACCACCCCGCCGCCAAGCGCCAATACGGCGTCGCCGCGCTCCAGCTTCGCCGCGAGAACCGCCTCCACCACAAGCCGCAGGTGATCGAAGCTCTTTGAACTCTCTCCGGCCGGGACTACGATCTCCGCGGTGGCGATGCCGGCTTGCTGCAAAGACGCCCGCAATCCCGGCAGATGCAGGTCGGCGACATTGGCGTCCGTCACGATCGCCATGCTCCGGCCCGGCAGCGCGGCGCCGATCCGCGGTCCCGCCTCGCCGATCAGACCGGGGCCGATCGCGACATCGTAGCCGCGGGCGCCCAGCTCGACGCGGATGATGTCAGCCGGCAAGCGCCGGTTCTTTCGCCAGATGCGCGTCAAGCGCGGCGATGATCTCGCCGACCAGCGCGTGGTGAGGCCCCTCGCGCGAGGCCACGGCGATGTCGGCGAGAGCGTAGACCGGCTCCCGTTCGGCCAAGAGCCGCCGCATCACGCCATCCGGGTCCGGCTTTTCCAGGAGCGGTCGATTGCCCTTCTTCCGTACCCGCTCGAGGAGCACCGAGACATCCGCCTTGAGCCAGACCGTGACGCCATGTTCCCGACAGCGCGCCCGCGTCTCCTCGCAGATGAACGCCCCGCCGCCGGTCGCCAGCACGGCGGGGCCGCTCGACAAAAGACGGGCGACGACGCGCCGCTCGCCCTCGCGAAAATGCGCTTCGCCGTAATGCGAGAAGATTTCGGGGATGGAGAGGTTGGCCGCCCTTTCGATCTCCACATCCGCGTCCACGAAAGGCAGGTGCAAGACAGTGGCGAGCCGGCGCCCGATGCTCGTCTTGCCGGCGCCCATCATGCCGATCAGCACGATGCACCTATCGCCGAGGCGCGACAGCACGCGGTCAACCGGCGCCTCTTCAGCAATGGCCTGGCGCGCCTCCATGACCGATCCTCCGGCTGGAGTGGTGCGCCGGCTGTGCTTCGGCTGTCAAGGGCTGCGGCAGCTTCGCCTGAAGCGAGCTTGTGCCTTGATCTTCGCTCGGGCCAACAAGATAAGGAGATTCGGGCAGGTTGGCGGCGATGCCGAGTCTCATAAGATTCCTGGTGGTGATCGCTCTGATTGCGGGCGTCGTTTATGGCGGCATGCTCGCCTTGGTGCTGCTCGTTGAGCCCACTGTGGAAGAGATGAGCGTGCGCGTGCCGAACGAGCGATTGCAGCCGTGAGCCGGCATGAACTCTGAACTGCCTGGCGGGGGCCTGCGCGACGGCGCTTTGGCGGAGGCGTTCCTGGAAATGCTGGCGGCGGAGCGGGGCGCCAGCTTGAACACACTCGTCGCTTATCGCCGCGACCTTGACGACTTCCGCGCGGTGACGGGCCGCTTAGCAGCCGCGACCGTGCACGACGTGCAGCAATACCTCTCCGGGCTGGCGGTCCGCGGCTTCGCGGCGACATCGCAGGCGCGGCGGCTTTCGGCGCTGCGGCAGTTCTTTCGCTTCCTGGTGGCGGAGAGCGTCCGCTCCGACGATCCGACCGCCACGGCCGAGCCGCCCAAGCCGCGGCGCGGCCTGCCGAAGCTCCTGTCCGTCGCCGATGTCGACCGCCTGCTTGGAACGGCGCGCGACGAGGCGTCCTACGCGGCCCTCACGCCTGTCCGCCGCCTCTCCGCGCTGCGGCTGCTGACGCTCCTGGAGCTTCTTTACGCAACGGGCTTGCGGGTTTCCGAGCTGGTCAGCCTTCCCGCCTCCGCTGGCCGTGGAGCCCGCCCTTTCATCGGCGTCCGGGGCAAGGGCGGGCGCGAGCGACTCGTGCCCCTCAACAATGCGGCGCACATCGCCCTTTCCGAATACCGCGCCGCCCCCGCGGCCCTCGGCCGGCCGGACGGCAAATGGCTCTTCCCGGCCGACAGCGCCCAGGGCCATCTGACCCGCCAGGCTTTCGCCCGTGATCTGAAGACAGTCGCGGAGCGCGCGGGCCTCGACGCCTCGAAGCTCTCTCCGCACGTGCTGAGGCACGCTTTCGCCACGCACCTGCTTTCCGGCGGCGCCGACCTCAGGGTCGTCCAAATGCTGCTTGGCCACGCCGACATCTCGACGACGCAGATCTACACGCATGTGCTTGACGAGCGCCTGCGTCAGCTGGTCAACGATCACCACCCGCTCGCCGAGCGTTAGGCGGCTGATCGCCGGCTCCGTTCGGATGGGCCGCCTTGACTTGGCCACATGCCCCGGCCAGTTAGCGGCTCGAGTTCAGGCTTGGCGAAGCGCGCCCTTTAGTCGCCCCAGGACCGCGGATGCGAACATTCCTCGATTTCGAGAAGCCGGTCGCCGACCTGGAAGGGCAGATCCAGGAGCTGCGGCGGCTGGAGGACGGCGAAGCCGAAAGCGTTTCCGTCTCCGACGAGATCGCCACCCTTGAGCAAAAAGCCCGCGACGCCCTGGCCGGCATTTATTCGAAGCTGACTCCATGGCAGAAGACGCAGGTCGCCC
>JACCSN010000703.1 GCA_013812985.1 Hyphomicrobiales bacterium
GGCTAGTTGCAGCATCGTTCAGATCCAGGGTGCGGAAGCCATAACCGTCGACAGCAGAATGGTCGAATGGAGGGAGCGGCATCCCCGAAAGGATGTCCCCTCTAAGAACCCGTCCCGCAGCTTTGCGCAGCGGCACAGTCTGGGTTTCACCAATCGAATGCACGGCCCGCGCAATGAGCCCGGCTACGCTGTCTACGTCGACGGTCCCGGAGGAAACGCTGTCGCAGCACGCTAGGATTCTCTGATCCATCTTTATGCTCTGCTCAGCCGCCGGTGACGCTCATATGGCGGCCTATGGCGGGCCGGGTTGAGCGGCGGTCGATGATGAAATCATGGCCTTTGGGCTTGCGCGAGATTGCCTCGTCGATGGCGTGATTGAGGCGTTCATTGCCTTCCGAGGCACGGAGCGGGGAGCGCAGGTCGGCGGCGTCTTCCTGCCCCAGACACATGAACAGCGTGCCCGTACAAGTAACGCGGACCCTATTGCAGCTTTCGCAGAAATTATGCGTCAACGGGGTGATGAAGCCGAGCCGGCCACCCGTTTCAGCCACATGCACAAAGCGGGCAGGCCCTCCCGTGCGGTGGCTCGTTTCGGTGAAGGTGAACCGCTCCGCCAAGCGGGCGCGCACCAGCGACAGGGGCAGATATTGCGCGGTACGATCGCCGTCGATGTCCCCGAGCGGCATAGTCTCGATCAGCGTCAGGTCCATTCCCTGACCGTGCGCCCAGCGCATAATTTCCGGAATCTCGTCTTCGTTAACGCCCTTCAGAGCTACAGCGTTCAGCTTGACGGCAAGCCCTGCGGACCGGGCTGCGTGAATGCCGGCCAGCACCTTGCCGAGATCACCCCAGCGGGTGACCGCCTTGAACCTCTGTGGGTCAAGCGTATCGAGGGAGACGTTGACGCGTTCCACTCCTGTGTCCCTCAGCGGGGCGGCGAAACGCCCCAGCTGGGAGCCGTTGGTGGTCAGCGTAAGCTCATCCAAGGCGCCCGATACAAGATGGCGCCCGAGCCCCTGGAACAGGCTAAGAATGTTCTTGCGGACGAGCGGCTCGCCACCGGTGATCCGCAGCTTGCGAACACCCTTCTCGATGAAAGCCGAGCAGAGCCGGTCAAGCTCCTCCAGCGTCAGCAGATCCTGCTTGGGCAGGAACGCCATGTCCTCCGACATGCAATAAATACATCGGAAGTCGCAGCGATCGGTTACCGACACCCGCAAATAGCTAATTGCACGGCCGAAGGGGTCAATCATCAGCGCATCGTTCCGAGCTCGATTTACTCCCACGCACTGTTGCCTCCGGGTGGTATCAACACAACAGAACTGCCGCGCCGGACGCGCCGGCGCGGCACCTGTGTTGGAATTACCCGGCGGCGTATTCCTGGCTTTTGAAAGTCAGGTGCCGCACGCCTTCAGGTGCATCCGCAATCTTCCGGATATTGGCCCAGGTCTGCTTGTAGTTCGGGATGATGAACTCGTTCACCCCAGGCGAGACGACGTTGCCCTGCACGCCGGTCGGAAAAGCGAACAGCATGAAGGTTTCTTTGCGCTTCGCCGTCGGGGTCGGATAGACCGCCGCCTGCGTCGCGCCGTTGTCGTTGTAGACTTCGACGAGGTCGCCTTCCTTCAGCGTCATCTCCTCCATGTCGGCCGGATGCATCTCGATGAAGGGATAAGGCCAGCGGTCCATCACCAGCTCGTTCTGCTGATCGAGATAGGCGCTCTGCCAGACGTGGTTGGTGCGTCCGTTGTTGATCAGGAAGGCGAATTTGTCCTTTTCCTCCTGCTTGCCTGCCGCTTGCAACCCGCGCCACTGCGCCTCGAAGAAGACGGCTCGGCCGTCCTCCTTGTTGAACTTCCCGTCGGCGTAAAGACGCTTGGTTCCAAGGATGCGCTCCGTCCCAGCAGGCGGCGCAGGCGGTGCTCCGGCGGTGTCGGTGGGGACTGCTTCCTGCACCGGTTCCTTGCCGCGCGCGCCCTCGATGGCAGGGCCGCCGAGAATCTCGCCCGGCTCCTCGCCGGTCGAAGTTCCTGCCTCAACTGGGCCGGTTGTCTCCAGTCCGGTAGCCGGCTCCTGAAAGCCGTTCGTCCCCATCGCGCGCAGTCGGGCATAGGTGACGAACTCCCCGCCCTTTTCGTGCTGATGGTAGCCGTCCATGAAGGCGTCTTCCTCGGTCTGCCAGTCGAAGCCTTTGAACTGGTCGGCGATAGCGCCGTCGCCCGCCTCCCGGAAGACCCGTTCCAGATGGTTGGCGACGCGGGCGGCGATCAGGCAGTCCGGCATCGCCTGGCCGGGCGGATCCATGTAGCGCTCGGTCAGCCGCATGCGGCGTTCGCCGTTCATCGAGGTGAGGTTCATCTCGCCCGAGGTCGCGGCGGGCAGCCATACGTGGCACGCTTGGCCGATCTTGGTCGGGACAATATCGACATCTACCGCGAACAGGCCGCCTGCGCGGATCGCCTCCATGATGGCGTCGACAGTCGCCTGTCGGTCGCCGTAGGGCGCGGCTGACATAGCGTTCTTCACGAGATCGGTCCGCTCTTTGTAGCGGCGCTTGAACTGATCCGCATTCAGCGTCGTCTTGTAATGGTCGCAGCCCCAGATGTGATGGACACCGCCCTTGCCACCGATGAGGAGCTGGTCGACGTAAGCCGCGGGCTTCCCGACATGCGCATCCGATGGCCGCGAGTAACCCTCCTGGTGCCCGCCGAGGCGGACGCAGCCGCCGCCGGGGCGGCCGATATTGCCGGTCGCCAGGGCCAAATTCACCAGTGCCGCATTTGTCCGGT
>JACCSN010000714.1 GCA_013812985.1 Hyphomicrobiales bacterium
GATAAGGCGGCAGCGGTCCGCTCATTTCGCACGGGTAAGCGCGGGCGAATGCCTGCCAGGCAAAATAGTTGTCGGCCAGAGAGAAGCCGCAGGCAAGCCGCTCCAGGCGCTGCTTAAGCACAGTCGCCATGTTGCCGCCGCCCGTGGAGGCAAGCGCCTCGTATTGGGAGGGCGGAATGCCCAATCCGAAGAGCGACACTTTCAGCGATGTCGCCCAACGCACGATGCGCTTCTCGAAGAGCGGAGCCAACTCGGATTCGAAATAGGAGCGCTGCTCCGCGAGGGGGGTCGCCAGCATCATGCGCCTCGGATCGATGCCGTAGATCCGGGCAACGAGGTGGCTGAGCCCGATGAATTTGCCGAGCAGCCCCTGACGGTAGAGGTCGCGCGAGAACATCGTGATGCGCCGCCGCCGAAAGGCGTCGCGGCCCTCCCAGTAATCGCGCGTCCGCTGATCCAGATGGTTTCGAATGAAGCGGTGATACGCCGCAACGTTCTCGTGATCGTCTGCGCCGCCGAAGAAGCGAAAGAACGCGCCATAGCTTGGCAGGTAGCGCGCGGCGGCGAGCTTGAGGTTCGTCAGCGCGACGTGGGCGCGGTTGAGATCGACCGCAACGATCTCCCTCGGATCGACGGTCAGATAGGAGAGGATATTGCAGCCGCCCGACGCGATCGCCACCATCCGCGAATGCGGTTTCAGCTCAAGCGCCCGCATGTCGACGTCCGGATCTTCCCAGATCTGCGGATAGACCAGGCCCGTGAAGAGCTGGGTGAAGATTCGTTCCAGGACGCCTTCCGCCGATCCGGCGCTGCGGCGATGAACAGCCGTCTGGAGACCTTTCAGGGCTTGATACGAATCTGATTGCGGCACGTTTGAGCCCCGAATCGCTGTTGCGTCGTTCAGAGGCGATATGCATCGGCCGTGAATGTGCTGTGACGCGCCGGGCAGCAGGTGTTCTGCCCAGCGGTTTCTCTGATCGCCGTCGCCTTGCCCGGGAGATGCCGCGCTCGTCAGGAAATGTCACTGTTCGGTGAAGCGAGCGCCACAACCGGATGCTAGCTGCCGCATCAATGCGAAGACGATCATGCTCACCACTGATCTTGAAATGACGCCGGCCACTGTCGTCGTGCTCCCGAACCCGCCAAGCACAGGCTCGGTGCGGACTGCTCTGCGAGACGTCGATGTCGCCAGCGCAATCCGGTATGTGATGGAAACCCTGCCGTCCGGCCAGCGCAAGCGGGCGATCGTGCAGACGCCGGATCAATCCATGTTCTTCCTGGAGATCGAGGCAGTCTACGGTCTTCCAGAATTCCCGCGCTCCTGAGCGGCTTTGACTGCAAATGGCCGGCTAGGGGCTGTGCGTCGCAGCACGTGGCCGAGCAGTTTTCTCATGGCTGTCAGGTCGGAACGCGCCGCCTGCGCGGGGCGGAAGAGCCGGCGATATGCCTCCCGCGCGATCAAAGTTGTCGTAGCGGCCACACATGGCTCAGGATAGCACAGCCGTCAGTCGGGCGTGGCGCAGCATGTCTTCGCCTCTAAAGATGTCGGGCGCGAACACGCATCAGGATCAACCGATGAAGATGATGCGACAGGGTGGAAGCGGCGATGCTCATTCTTTACTGAAGACTTCCAACCGGCATGCCGCATCCCCGGCCCTGACGAGCGTCCGATACACTTGAAGCCGGGTCGGGTTGACCAAGGCCTCCAGCTGCTTTGCTGCTTGTTCGAGCTTCATGGAAATACATTTAGGCGAGACCGGCAGAGCCGAAGATCATCGAAATGTCGCTGAAGGGTGTGAGACGGAGCGGGGTCACCTAGATGGCGGCGACCAGCGTCTCCGGCATGCGCGCCGCCTTCAACCCAGCTTCACGGCGCTCGCTGTACCGGCTGGTAAGGTAGGCCGACCGGTCGCGGGTCAACAGAGTGAACTTGACGAGTTCCTCCATCACATCGACGACGCGTTCATAGAGCGGACCGGGCTTCATCCGTCCGGCGGCATCGAACTGCTCGAACGCCTTTGGCACTGAGGATTGATTGGGGATGGTGATCATCCGCATCCAGCGGCCGAGTAAGCGAAGCGTGTTTACCGCGTTAAAGGACTGCGACCCGCCGCTCACTTGCATGACCGCTAGAGTGCGCCCTTGCGTCGGACGAACCGCACCGATGGAGAGCGGGATCCAGTCGATCTGAGCTTTCATGATGCCGGAGATGGCGCCGTGCCGTTCCGGACTCACCCAGACCTGTCCCTCGGACCAGTTCGACAAATCCCTCAGTTCCTGGACTTTGGGATGTGTTGCTGGGGCCGCGTCCGGCAACGGCAGGCCGGTGGGATCGTACAATCGCGTCTCACAGCCGAAGCGCTCTAGCAGCCTGGCTGCTTCATAAGCGAGAAAGCGGCTGTAAGAGCGCTCCCGGAGCGAACCGTAGAGGATCAGGATCCGAGGTGGATGCGACGCGCCGTCAGGAG
>JACCSN010000741.1 GCA_013812985.1 Hyphomicrobiales bacterium
GGGTCTGGGTCAGCCAGCTGATCGTCACGTCATAGCCGAGGAGCTGGCTCAGCAGATAATTGGTTGGGCCGAAAGGCCGCTGCAAAAGCAGCGCCCAGGCCTGGCCGACGATGACCGGGCTGATGAAAAGCGGCACGATCAGGACCGACA
This sequence comes from Hyphomicrobiales bacterium, assembly GCA_013812985.1. The sequence goes on from JACCSN010000741.1 coordinate 151, forward strand.
TGAGCAGCCCGCGGCCGCGAAAGTTCTTCACCATGGCCAACGCGAGGGCGAGGCCGAGCAGGAATTCGACGAGCACGCTCGACACCGAGAGGATGACAGTCACCACGAGTGACCAGCGGGCAACCGGGTCGGCGAAGACCTGACGAAAATTCTTCAATCCGATGAAAGCGTGGCCCGGAATCTGGAAATCGTAATTGATGAAGGAAACCCACAGCGAAAAGAGCAGCGGATAAACCGACAAGGCGAGAATCAGGATCACCGCCGGCGCGACGAGCAGCCACTTGAAATGCCGGTCGCTCCATTCCGACAGCGAAAAACGGCGGACCGACCGGTGAGCGGTGCTGGCTTGCATGGTGGCGCTATCAGCCATTCAACGAGCCTGACTACTCGAAACGACCCTCATCCTGAGGTGCCCGGCGAAGCCGGGCCTCGAAGGACGCACAAAGGTCTGTGCGTGCTTCGAGGCTTGCCGCTGGCGCGGCAAGCACCTCAGCATGAGGAGGTGGGGGTCCACCAGAAAATATGGGAATGCCGGCTTGACTCAGCAGAGCTATCCCCACTGCATCCTAACCTACTCGATCGTCACAGCCATCCCGAGCTTCTCGACGGTATTGGCAGCGGTGGCGCCGGGAAGCTTCTTGAACTCCTCGTAGAACGCCTTCTGCGTGTCAACCCCGAGGCGTTCCGTCGTCGTGTCCCATTCGGCCGCCGCCGTCTCCAGCGCCGCCTGCGGGTCGGCGCCCGCCCACACCGACGTGGCCATGCGGTCGAGGCTCAAGAAGTAATCCTGCGCCCCGGGCATGATGGGGTCGAGCACCGCCACATTGGCCGAGTTGTTGAGGTTCGCCAGGTATTCCTTGGCGCTGGGGAACAACTGCCCGTACAGCTCCGACTTGAAATGCGAAATGCGGTAGGGATCGCGCAGCGCATAGGGGAGCATCACGCGCGCCAGGGATACTTCCGGCGAGCAGACCCACTGCATGAACAGATACGCCGCTTCGGGATTGGCCGAGTCCGCCGAAAGCGCCTTGTTGTAGCCCGTCGCGTGCTCCGGATTGCCCGGAAGGACGGCATAGCCAACCTTTCCGGCGATCGAAGACTGCGGAACGAAGTTGATGGCCTTGTCGCTCTGCGAATAGCCTGCCGCCATGCGTCCGCTCGGCGGCCACGAATAGATCATCGCAACCTTGCCCTGCAGGAACGCGGCCCACAGCGACACGGCGTCCAGTTCGTTGTTGCCGGGCATCGAGGCGGCATTGGCCGCGATCATGTTCTGCAAGGTCTTCAGCCCGGCCGGCGAGGCGATCTGCGCCTTCATGTCGGCGTCGAAAAACTCCCCGCCATTGGTGCGGAACTGTTGCAGGAAGTCGAACTGGTTGCCGGGGCTGCCGGCCTTGCGGAAATGCCCCGCCCCATAGACGTTCGGCGCCATCTGGTCGGTGATGAACTGCGCGACCTGGGCGTAATCCTCCCAGGTCTTCGGCACTTCCAGCGCCTTGCTGAACTTGGCCTGGTAGGCCTCCATCATCTTCGGGTCTTCGAAGATGTCCTTGCGGTAGTAGAGCGCGAAGACGTCGCCATCGTCGAAGAAGCCCCATATCTTGCCCTTGTAGGTCGGCAGCGCCTTGTAGAGCGGATGCACGTCCTCCAGGTCCGCCATGTTCATGTATTTGGCGATGTAATCGTCGAGCGGGGCGATCACGCCGCCGTCGGCGAGCGAGGGCGTCCAGGCGGGCGAGATGTCGAGGATGTCGTAGGCGCCGGAACCGGCGATATGCTCGGCGACCGCTTTCGAATACTGATCCGGGTTGGACAGCTCGACGACGTTCGTCTTGATGCCGGTCAGCTGCTCCCACATGGGGCCGGAGAAATTGCGCGGGTCGAGCGCCTGCAGGCCGGACTCGTACGTCATGCTGAGCGTGACGCCGGAGAACTGCTTCGCCGCCTCCACCGCCCGAAAAGCCGAACCGTCGGCGGGTCCTTCGTTGGAGGCCTTCATGGCCAGCGCCTGAGCCTGACCGAGCGGGCTGCTCGGATCGGCGAGATCGAGCTCGGCCTGGGCCAGCGCCAGGCTGCTCACGGAAGCGAGCAGCGGCCCCGATAGGGCCAGCATGCCGGTCATCTGGCCGAAGCGCTTGATGAAGGTCCGGCGGGACGTGTCGCCCCTCAGCCAGGCGTCGACTTCCTCCGACAGCCCGGCCTCAAAATCGCGCCGTTCACGATCGTTCATGTTGGTTTCCTCCCTGAGCGATCACTCGCTCCCTGGTTCTTGTTCCGGCTGCTCCGATAAGGACAGCAATTCTTATCCCTTACAATGTCAGTCCGGTCTTGCCAGCCTAGCGCTCCGCGGAGCCGCCCTCAACCGCCTAAGCGCGCCTTGAAGGCGTGGAGCTTGCTCCGCCAGGCTTCGCTCGCCAGAACGGACCGGTTCACGACGCCGCGCGGCTCGCGGCCGTGCTGGACGTCGAGCACCGCGCGGATGTCGGCCGCGCCGTTGCCGGCGAAGCACTGGTCGGTCCAGCACAAAGCGTGTGGGGCGAGGATCACGTTGTCGAGCTTGAGGATCGGGTCTTCCGGGTCCGGCGGTTCCTGCTCCAGCACGTCGAGTCCGGCGCCGGCGATACGTCCTTCCTGGAGGACGCGGGTCAGCGCATTTTGATCGACGATCGGTCCACGCGCCGTGTTGATGAGGTAAGCCGTCGGCTTCATGAGCGCGAGCCGCTCGGCGTTCACCAGATGCCGGGTTTCCGGCATGAGCGGGCAGCTGACCGACAGGATATCGGCGCGGCGGAACACCTCCTCCAGCCCGACCAGCTCGATCCCGAGCTCCGCCGCGACCGCCTGGTCGGCGTAAGGATCATGCGCGATGAAATGCATGCCGAACGGCTTGGCGAGCCGGAACGTCTCAGCGCCGATATTGCCGATGCCGAGCGAGCCGAGCGTGCGGCCGACAAGGCCGACGCCCATATGGTCGGAGCGCCGGGCGAAGCCGGCTGCGGCCTCGCGCGTCAGCCGGTCCTTGACCATCAGCTTGCCGGTGAGGGCCAACATGAGCGTGATGATGGAGACAGCCACCGGGCGGCGCACACCGTCCGGCGTGATGACGAGGGCGACGCCGGCATCGGTGCAGGCTTCCACGTCGACGGTGTCGTAGCCCACGCCGAAGCGCGCCACCACGGCGAGCCGGCCGTTCGGATGGATGCTCTCGCGGGAGAATCGGTGGGCGAGCAGGATAAGCGCGTCGAAATCGGCGAGCTGCTCGGCGCGGAGCGGATTCTGCGATTCCAGGAACTCCATCTCAACCCCGGG
>JACCSN010000762.1 GCA_013812985.1 Hyphomicrobiales bacterium
TGCTCTTCGTCAACGTGTCGAGCCCGCCCAACGCCATGGACCTCGACCGCGGGCGGCGGGTCGGCGACCGGGAAAGCTTTCGCGACTTCCTCAAGCTCACCCAATATTTCAACTGCATCCATCTCGCTGGCGGCTATCCGGTCGAGCCGGTCGACATCCACGCCTCCGTCCGCCACCTCGACGCGATCCACGACAAGCTGACGCTGACCGACAAGGTCGTGCACGCTTATTCGCTGGGGACAGCGCGCGTGGAGGACGCGATGGAGATGGTGCGCATCGCCGGCGGCCTCAGCCATGAGGAGTTCGACGCGACGCCGCGCATGTACACCAACATCAACTCGTCGTCGCCGCTGAAGCATGACTGGCCGATGCTCGACGGAGCCATGCGCCTCGCCCGCCGCGGCCAGCCGGTGATCGTGACGCCATTCACTTTATCCGGTGCAATGGCCCCGGTGACGATCGCCGGTGCCGTCACCCAGCAGACCGCCGAGGCGCTCTGCGCCATCGCGCTCCTGCAATGCGTGCGGCCGGGCACGCCGGTCGTCTACGGCTCCTTCACGTCGAATGTGGACATGAAATCGGGCGCGCCCGCCTTCGGCACGCCGGAATACATGCGCGCCACGCAGATTTCCGGGCAGATGGCGCGCTATTACGGGCTGCCGCTGCGGGCGTCCAACGCCTGCGCCGCCAACGCGCCGGACGCGCAGGCGGCCTGGGAGAGCGCCTTCTCGCTGTGGGCCTGCGTCACCGCGAAAGCCAACATCGTCTACCATTCCGCCGGCTGGCTGGAAGGCGGACTGACAGCGTCTTACGAAAAGTTCGTCATCGACTGCGAGACGCTCCAGCAGGTCATGCACTATATGCGGCCGGTGCCGGTCACCGAGGACGACATCGCGGTGGAGGCGATCCGCGAGGTCGGCCCGCGCGGCCATTTCTTCGGCGCCGAGCACACGCAGGCGCGCTACGAGACCGCCTTCTACAGCCCTTTCCTGTCCGACTGGCGCAATTACGAGAGCTGGTCCGGCAGCGGCGCCGTGGAGACGCCGCAGCGCGCCAACGCGATCTGGAAGGCGATTTTGGCCGAATACGAGCCGCCGCCGCTCGACCCGGGGATTGCGGAGGAGCTCAGGGACTTCGTGGAAAGGCGGAAGCGCGAAGGCGGCGCGCCGACGGATTTTTGATGGCGCGCGGTTGCGTCGTCCTGAGAACCTTCGATACTCGCACGCTAACTCCCGCCCACGTCTTATTCATACGGGGCCAGACGGACATCGACGATATCGGATTCCTGGACACTTTCCACTCCGTCCGGAATATCGGCGACCTCCGCATTGAGCACGACGACGTTCGGCACGACCCGACCGTCTCCAAGCATCAAATCGACAAACTGAAAGCCCATACCCGTCTCGGGCAGCGCGACAAGTTTCTTGATAAGCGGTTCTCGCAGTGTGATGCGCATGGTCTATAACTCGGTGATCGTTCCCGCATATGCAACACAGCCGGCCGGAAGCCCAGCGTTGAATTCGACTTCCGCACCGCCGCCAGCTTGGCCAAACAGCGGAATGCAGGTTCCGGCCAGAAGTCGGGCGGTGGCATGCGTCGTTATATCGAACCTGTGTATCGGCGGAACGGGATTTGGCAAAGCGTAGCGCCCGACTGCGCAGAACGCATTGGGCACCGCCGAGACATCCGACCAACTCGTCGCGTAGGTTCCAGCGGCCAAGGCTCCGCCCGACAGCACCCGGCGATCCTTGACAAAAGCCGTCAATCGGACAAAGCGGTCCTTCGGCTTGGTGGTTCTAGCGAACGGCGGCGAGCCGTGAACATGCGTCATCGCCTGCCATCGGGTCGCGCCGACACCTTGGGGCCTCGCTACCTGGATGAGCCCATCAACGTTTTCCGACGGCGATATCGTCCGTACAAGGGCGTCGGCTCTGCCCTGGTAGCCGTCGGAGGAGTTGGCGATCGAGATCAGGCGCGCTAGTTTTCTGAGGTAGGCTGAGGCGCCGATCTTGTTTATTTCGATGGCGATTTCCTGGTTGAGAACGATTACAAATCCACCCGCAGCTTCACCTTCAAGCCTGCCAAGGTGATAGCCCATCCCGAGTTCCGGCACCGGGTCAAACAAAGTCGGATCGCCGACCAGATACATTGGAATGGACCTCCCGACGCGATCGCTCCCGATCCATCGCTACTTCGCGTACGGCGGCGGCACAAGACGAGAGACGATGCAAGAGAAGGAGCCCCTCATGAAATCCCATGTCCAGGTCGCGGTGATCGGCGGCGGCGTCGTCGGCTGCTCGGTGCTTTACCACCTCACCAAGGGGGGCTGGCGCGATGTGATGCTGATCGAGCGCAGCGAGCTGACGTCGGGCTCGACCTGGCACGCCGCCGGCGGTTTCCACACGCTGAACGGTGACCCCAACGTCGCCAAGCTGCAGGCCTATACGGTCGGCCTCTACAAGGAGATCGAGGCGATCTCAGGCGAGAGCTGCGGCCTGCACCTGACCGGCGGCCTGCAGCTCGCAGACACCCCGGAGCGGCTGGAATGGCTGAGAAACGCCCATGCCCGCGGCCGCTATCTCGGCATGGAAACCGAGATGATCCCCATCGAGGAGGCGAAGCGGCTCGTCCCGCTGATCGACGAGAAATATTTCGTCGGCGCCATGTGGGACCCGATCGAGGGCCACCTCGATCCTTACGGCACGACGCACGCCTATGCCAAATCCGCCCGGATCGCCGGCGCCGAGATCGTGCTGCACAACCGGGTGACCGAGCTTGTTCAGAACGAGGACGGCTCCTGGAATGTCGTCACCGAGCAGGGCACAATCCGCGCCGAGCACGTGGTCAATGCCGGCGGGCTTTGGGCGCGCGAGGTCGGCCGCATGGTCGGGCTGGAGC